>NZ_CP009687.1:0-300094 GCF_001042715.1 Clostridium aceticum
ATTTTATTTTTTTTTGCTTTTATTGTGGACAAACCTTAGGATAACTTTTTTTTTATTAAATTTTTTGTATTAAATTAATATATAGGAGGACATTTGGGCTATGAAGGAAAACCTGCCTCAAATTTGGGAAAGCACTCTCACTTTAATCAAAGCAGAACTAACAGAAGTAAGTTTTAATACCTGGATCAAAACAATTGAACCTATTTCTTTACAAAACAATCAAATTATTTTGGGTACACCTAATGATTTTATTAAAGATATTTTAAATAATCGTTATATTACATTGATTAGTAATGCCTTAAAACAAACTACTTCTAAGCAGTTTGAAATTAAAATTATTGTACCTACAGAAGATAATATGAAAAGCTTAGAAAAAAGCAATCGACACAATAATAGGGCCCCTTTAGAAAGCCTATCTAATCTACAATTAAACCCAAAATATACTTTTGATACTTTTGTTATCGGTAATAGCAATAGATTTGCTCACGCAGCCTGCGTTGCAGTAGCTGAGTCTCCTGCAAAAGCTTATAATCCTCTTTTTATCTATGGAGGCGTTGGTCTAGGTAAAACTCACTTAATGAATGCAATAGGTCACTATATATTGCAAAATAATCCCAGTACCAAGGTAGCTTATGTCTCTTCTGAAACCTTTACAAATGAACTAATTAACTCTATAAGAGATGACCGAAATGTAGAGTTTAGAAATAAATATCGTCATGTCGATGTTCTTTTGATTGATGATATTCAATTTATTGCTGGTAAGGAAAGTACTCAAGAAGAATTTTTTCACACCTTCAATGCATTGCATGAGTCTAGCAAACAACTCATTATTTCTAGTGACCGACCACCCAAGGATATTCCTACACTTGAAGATCGTCTTAGAACTAGGTTTGAATGGGGTCTGATTACAGATATTCAAGCTCCTGATTTTGAAACTAGAACCGCTATATTAAGAAAAAAGGCTCAGATGGAAAATATCGATGTACCGGACGAAGTTATGTTATATATTGCTAAAAAAATTCAATCCAATATAAGAGAGTTAGAAGGTGCTCTTATTCGTATCGTTGCTTATTCCTCGCTTACAAATAGTGATGTCACCGTAGATCTAGCAAGTGAAGCGTTAAAAGAAATCTTTTCTTCTAAAGCAAGACAATTAAATACATCACTTATTAAAGAGGTCATTTCTAATAAGTTTAGTATAAAACTAGAGGATTTAGATTCTAAAAAACGTACAAGAGCCATTGCTTATCCACGTCAGATTGCTATGTATCTAACTAGAGAACTGACAGATCTATCTCTTCCTAAAATAGGAGAAGAATTTGGAGGAAGAGATCATACCACAGTTATGCATGCTCATGAAAAAATATCAAATGATATAAAAAATGATCCTGATTTAAAGGAAAGAATAGAAAAAATAATTAGTGATTTAAAGGGTAATTAAGTAGATTGATATTATCAACAGAAGATTGTTCACAATATTGTTCACAGTTTTGAATAACTTTTATCTATTTTATTTTTTACTGGATATGTGGACAACCTTCACCAAAGGGCTAACATTTTGTACACATGTGGATAAAGGAGTTTTTTAAGCCTTCTATGTACTTATCCACAAAAACACAGGCCCTACTACTATTACTACTATATTTTTTTTATTTATTATATCTATATTTAAGAGGGAGGATATCCACAAATGCGGTTTTCATGCGAAAAAAAAACACTAGTACATAGTACTACTATTGTTCAAAAAGCTGTTTCATCTAAAACTACTTTACCTATACTGAAGGGAATTTACATAGAAGTATTAGAAAACTATTTAAAACTAGTTGCTACAGACTTAGAAATAGGGATAGAACACACTGTAGAGGTAAATACTTATCAAGAAGGTGCTGTTGTAGTAGATGCTAGACTTTTTAGTGAAATTATTAGGAAATTGCCAGATGCAAAAGTAGAAATAACACTAAAAGAAAACAACCAGCTGTCTATTAAATGTGAAAATAGTGAATTCAATATTGTATGTTATGATCCTCAGGACTTTCCTGAACTTCCTTCTATTGAAGAAGAGTATTCTTACGAAATTACGCAAGATTTATTTAAAAATATGATTCGTCAAACGGTGTTTGCTGCATCACAGGATGAAACCAGACCAGTTTTAACTGGTGCCTTGATGGAGATAGAAGAAGATACCTTGAATATGGTAGCTTTAGATGGATATCGTCTAGCCTTAAGAAAAGGAAAAATACAAGCTTCTATTGATAATAAGGTTATTCTTCCTGCAAAAACTTTAAACGAGATTAATCGTATTCTTACAGACGAAGAAGAAACCATTCATATTACTTTAACAGAAAATCACGCTTTGTTTATTATAGGCACCACAAAGTTAATTTCCAGACTTCTTGAGGGGGAGTTTATTAGTTATAAACAGATTATACCAAAGGAATATAAATCTAAAGTAAAAGTGAAGACAAAAAGTTTGTTGGATAGTATTGAAAGAGCATCTCTACTGGCAAGAGAAGGAAAAAATAATTTGGTTAAGTTTGTGATTGATGATGATAAAATGACCATCAGTTCTAATTCTGAATTAGGAAAAGTTCAAGAGGAAATTTTTATCGAACTAGAGGGAGACAGTATTGAAATAGCCTTCAATTCCAAATACTTTATAGATGCTTTAAAAATTATAGAAGACGAGGAAGTTTATTTAGAATTTACTACAAGTCTAAGTCCAGGTATATTAAAGCCAGTTACCAATGATTATTATATTTACTTAATTTTACCCGTAAGATTATCTACCAACTAATCTAACCCAGCATAGAATGCTGGGTTGCTGTTTTATAAAAACCAAGGAGGAATGAAAGATGTTAAGAGAGTTCAAATTAGAGGGCGAATATATTAAACTAGATCAATTATTGAAGTCTACAGATATAGTAGGTAGTGGCGGCCATGCTAAAATAATTATTTTGAACGAGGAAGTAAAGGTTAATGGGGAAATAGTTACCCAAAGAGGCAAGAAGATTAAACTTGGAGATCTTGTTGAGGTAGAAGGTATAAAAATTAAAGTTATATAAATTATGAAATTAGGATGAACGACAGGAGGCAAAAAAAATGATGGTAGAGGAGATAAAACTAATTGACTATAGAAATTATAAGCAATTGCAACTACAGTTTCATCCTAAGTTAAATATATTCGTAGGAGAAAATGCCCAAGGCAAAACCAATATTTTAGAAGCCTTGTATTTATGTGCTATAGGAAAGTCCTTTAGAACCAGTAAAGATCAAGAATTAGTAAAAATATTAAAAGATCATGCTTATATAAAAACGACTATTTCAAAAACAACAGATAAAACAGAGATTGAAATACTAATAAACAAAGAAAGTAGTAAGAGAATAAAAATAAACAAACTATCTTTAACAAAGTATGGGGATTTACTCGGGAATTTAAATGTTGTTTTGTTTTCCCCAGAGGACTTAAAAATCATTAAAGAAGGCCCCAGCGAAAGAAGAAGATTTATTAACAATGATATTTCTCAAATACTCCCCAGATATTATCATACTTTGACCCAGTACAACAAGATTCTACAACAGAGAAATAAGGTGTTAAAAAATTATAAAGGAAAGACCTTAGACCTAGAAGTATGGGATGAACAATTGATTGAACGTGGTGCTTGGCTTATTGTTTATCGAAAAAAATTTATTAAAAGAATAGCTATTTTAGCTAAACTGATGCACAAAAAAATAACAGAGGGTTTGGAGTTATTGGAAGTTCAGTATGATAGTAACATTAAGATCAAAGAAGAAGACGAGTTAAAAGATATTAAAGAAAAATTTAAACAGGCCCTAAAGGAAATAAAACCGTTGGAAGAAAAAAGAGGATTAACTTTAGTAGGACCCCATAGAGACGATTTAATTTTCAAAATCAATGGTTTAGAAGTGAAAACCTACGGGTCACAGGGTCAACAAAGAACTACGGTGCTTTCTTTGAAGTTAGCAGAATTAGAATTAATGAGGGGAGAAGTCGGGGAATACCCGATACTGTTATTAGACGATGTTATGAGTGAATTAGACAAAAAAAGACAAAATTATTTAATTAAGAACCTAAAAAATGTCCAAACTTTTATTACAACTACAATGATGGAGCCTTTAAATATAAAAAGTCAAGAAGAATATAAATTATTTAGCGTGTGTAACGGAGAAATTAACAGGCTTTCCTTAAAATAATAGTATTGTCTTTTATTAAAGGTTAATAAAGGTTATAATAGATAAATGTAGTAGAGAAAACGATGAAAGGGAGAGTGAGGATGTTTCTTCATCTTGGAGGAGAGTTTGTTGTAAAAACAAAAGACATTATTGCAATTTTAGATATAGACTCTGTCTTAAAATCAAAGGATAGTAAAGCTTTTTTAAAGATTTGTGAAGAAGAAGAGTTTATTGAAAATATATGTGAAGAGGAACCTAGATCTATTGTTATTGTAGAAAGGATAGAAAATAAAAATAAATCCCATAAAGGAAATCATAAAACTATCGTATATAAGTCTCCTATTTCTGCATTAACATTACAAAAAAGAGCAGGATTTATTCACACGCTTCCACTTTCTTAGTGGGAGTTTCATGTCTTATAGGCGTAGGCTTTTAAACTTAGAGCCTATAATATACATGTTTAACCCTTTGTATAGTAGTATTTATAGATATATATTATGCACATATATTTTGTTCCTGTTAAATAGGAGGTTGTAAATATGGAAAATGAAATACAAGATAAAATACAAGAATATAATGCAGAACAGATTCAAGTATTAGAGGGACTAGACCCTGTAAGAAAACGACCAGGAATGTATATAGGAAGTACTAGTCTGAGGGGACTGCATCATATTGTCTACGAAGTAGTAGACAATAGTATAGATGAGGCGCTAGCAGGTTACTGTGATGCAATAGAAGTGATCATTACTGAGGACAATTCTATAAAAGTGACGGATAATGGTAGAGGAATACCTGTAGATATTCATCCACAAACAGGAAAATCTACACTGGAAACAGTATTGACTGTATTACACGCCGGTGGTAAGTTTGGTGGAGGAGGATATAAGGTTTCTGGAGGATTACACGGTGTAGGAATTTCGGTTGTAAATGCTCTATCAGAATTTTTAGAAATCCAAGTTAGAAGAAATGGAAAAACCTACTTTCAAAGATATGAAAGAGGAAATCCATTAGATGATGTGAGGGAAATAGGAGATGCTTTAGAGACAGGTACAACTGTGTTGTTCAAACCGGACGCAGAAATATTCGACGAGACGATTTTTCGTTATGATACACTAGAGCATCGTTTGAGGGAATTAGCCTTTTTAAATAAAGGGATAAAAATAACACTAGTAGATAAGAGAGAAGATCAACAAAAGGAAAGTACTTTTCACTATAGTGGAGGTATTCAAGAATTTGTAAAACACTTAAACAAAAACAGAGAAGCACTGCATGACAAAATCATCTATTTTGACAAGGCAAAAGACGGCAGCGTAGTAGAAGTAGCCATGCAGTATACTGATGCTTACACTGAAAATATCTTTAGTTTTGCTAACAATATCAATACCCAGGAGGGTGGAACTCATTTAAGTGGATTTAAGTCTGCTCTAACAAGAATTGTCAATGACTATGCAAGAAAAAATGGTTTTTTAAAGGACAAGGATGTCAATTTATTAGGAGAAGATATTCGAGAAGGTTTAACAGCTGTTATCTCTGTGAAACTGCCAGAACCTCAGTTTGAAGGACAAACAAAGACAAAACTAGGAAATAGCGATATGAAAGGTTTAGCAGAATCTATTACTGGAGAAAACCTAGAAGCTTTTCTAGAGGAAAACCCTACAGAGGCTAGGCTTATCGTAGAAAAGGGTTTGAAAGCTCAAAGGGCTAGAGAAGCTGCTAAAAAAGCAAGAGAGTTGACCCGAAGAAAAGGTGTTCTTGAAAATACCGCTCTACCTGGAAAATTAGCAGATTGCTCGGAAAAAGATCCTGCATTAAGCGAAATCTATCTGGTGGAGGGAGATTCCGCGGGAGGCAGTGCTAAGCAAGGAAGAGATCGTGCTACACAAGCGATTTTACCTTTAAGGGGTAAAATTTTAAATGTTGAAAAGGCTCGATTAGATAAAATACTGAATTACAATGAAATTCGATCTATGATCACAGCCTTTGGTACAGGCATAGGAGAGGAATTCGATATAGAAAGATTAAGATATCACAAAATTGTTATTATGACGGATGCCGATGTGGATGGTGCTCATATTAGAACATTGTTATTGACTTTCTTCTTTAGATACATGAAACCATTAGTAGAGCTTGGACATATTTTTGCTGCTCAACCACCTTTATATAAAATTAAAAAGGGTAAAGCAGAGTATTATGCTTATTCAGATAAAGAGTTGAACAAGATATTGGATGATTTAGGAAGAGAAACAAAAGCAGATATTCAAAGATATAAAGGTCTTGGAGAAATGAATCCAGAACAACTTTGGGAAACTACAATGAATCCAGAACATAGAACATTGCTTCAGATTACCATCGAGGATGCAGCAGCAGCAGATGAAATATTTACAACTCTTATGGGAGATAAAGTAGAGCCTAGAAGAGAGTTTATTGAACAAAATGCCAAATATGTTACTAATTTAGATATATAGGGGGAATAACCTATGACAGAAGAAAATAATAAAATTGTCCCTATAAGTATAGCAGATGAAATGAAGAAGTCTTATATTGATTATGCTATGAGTGTTATCGTGGGAAGAGCCCTTCCCGACGTTAGGGATGGACTAAAACCTGTTCACAGAAGAATATTGTATGCAATGAGTGAGTTGAGTCTTACTCCTGATAAGCCCCATAGAAAGTCAGCACGTATCGTTGGGGATGTTTTGGGTAAATTCCACCCTCATGGAGATTCAGCTGTGTATGATGCTATGGTAAGATTAGCTCAAGATTTTTCTACAAGATATTTGTTGGTAGATGGTCATGGGAACTTTGGTTCTGTAGATGGCGATAGTGCTGCTGCTATGCGTTATACAGAAGCAAGACTTTCTAAAATTGCTATGGAAATGATCAGGGATATTCAAAAAGAAACAGTGGATTTTATACCTAACTTTGATGAAACTATGGATGAGCCAGCAGTACTGCCTAGTAAGTTTCCTAATCTATTGGTAAACGGTTCAAACGGTATTGCTGTAGGTATGGCAACATCTATACCACCCCATAACCTAGGTGAAGTTATTGATGGTGTTATTACTCTTATAGATGAACCAGAAGCTGGTATAGAAGAAATTATGTCCTCCATCGAAGGACCAGACTTTCCTACTGGTGCGTATATTTTAGGAAAAGAAGGTATTAAAGAGGCCTATAGGACAGGTCGAGGCAAAGTTAGAGTTAGAGCCAAGGCACAAATAGAAGAAATGCAAAAAGGAAAACAGCAAATCGTTGTGACAGAAATACCTTATCAAGTAAATAAATCAAGGCTAATAGAAAAAATAGCTGATTTAGTAAGGGACAAGAAGATAGAAGGTATTTCAGATTTGAGAGATGAAAGTGATCGTACAGGTATGCGCATTGTCATAGAATTGAAACGAGATGCCAATGCCAATGTAGTACTAAATAAGTTATACAAACATTCCCAAATGGAGGATACCTTTAGTATCATTATGATTGCTTTGGTAGAGGGTCAACCAAGGGTTCTTAATCTTAAAGAGATATTGAGCCATTACATAGAGCATCAAAAAGATATTATTATCCGTAGAACAAAGTTTGATTTAGCCAAAGCAGAGGCAAAAGCTCATATTCTAGAAGGTTTGAAGATAGCACTAGATCACTTAGATGAGGTAATTTCTTTAATTAGGTCCTCCTCAACAGTACAAACTGCGAAGGAAGGGTTAATGACGAAGTTTGGACTATCTGAGAGGCAAGCACAAGCTATACTGGATATGAGACTTCAAAAGTTGACAGGCTTAGAGAGAGAAAAAATTGAGGAAGAGTACAAAGAAACAATGAAGCTGATTCAGGCGTTAAAAGAAATATTAGCTAGTGAACAGTTAGTGCTAAATATTATCAAAACAGAGTTATTGGAAATTAAAGAAAAGTATAGTGATGATAGAAGAACTGAAATCATTTTTGACCCTGAAGAGATCAATATGGAAGATATGATTGATGAAGAAGATGTGGTGATTACATTAACACACTTTGGATATATAAAACGTCTGCCGATAGATACCTATAAAAGTCAAAAAAGAGGTGGAAAGGGAATTTCAGCTGTTACTACTAGAGAAGAAGATTTTGTAGAAAAGCTGATTATTACTTCAACCCACGATTATTTGCTGTTTTTTACAAATAAGGGTAAGGCTTATAAACTAAACGTTTATGAAATACCAGAAGCAAAAAGACAAGCAAAAGGAACAGCTATTGTGAATTTACTGCAATTAGCACCCAACGAACAAATAGCTGCTACGATACCAGTTGGTAGGGAGTGGGGATCTAAGTATCTTATTATGGCAACAAAGAAGGGTATTATCAAAAAAACCCAGTTAAATCAATTTGAAAATACAAGAAGAAGCGGCTTAATTGCTATTAGTATTAGAGAAGATGACGAACTAATCAGTGTAAGATTGACAGATACTGGACAAGAAGTTATTATGATTACAGCAAAAGGAATGGCTATTCGATTCAAAGAAGAAGACGTTAGAGATATGGGTCGAGGTGCTATGGGAGTAAAAGGTATTACTTTATCTGAAGAAGATGAAATTGTAGGCATGGATATCATAGAAGATAACAAGGATTTACTAGTTGTTAGCTATAAAGGTTTTGGAAAAAGAACAGATCTAAAACAATATCGCCTACAGTCTCGAGGAGGTAAAGGTATAAAGACCTATAATACTACAGAAAAGACAGGATTATTGGTTGGAGCTAAAATCGTAACAGATAAAGATGAGATTTTACTAATAAGCAACGATGGTATAGTAATCAGACTAAATGTTGATAATATTTCCAAAATGGGAAGAAATACAAAGGGTGTTACATTAATGCGAACAGATGAAAATAAAAGCATTGTATCCATTGCCCAAATTCCTCAACATGAAGAAGAGGAAAATTACGAATAAAATTATTGAAATGATGTTTAAATTTAAGTTATAGGGGAAAAAATATAATAGAAGCCAAAAGCTTTTGAATTCAACCCCCATATTTTTAAGCAAAGGTATGTGCGCCATACCTTTGCATTTTTGTTTTTTTGAACAGATTTTCTCAGTAACATAGTAGAAACGAAAAAAATTTGCTATAATAGTAATTAAATAAAAAATTTCCTATGAAAAATGGAGGGAAAAACATGTCGCTTGTAATAGATAAACAATATGATGGGTTTAATAAACGATGGAGTATGCAATTAGCAGGAGAAGTAGATATCTATACTGCAGGGCAATTAAAGGAAAGTTTTACCAGTATGCTGGAAGAAAAAAAAGATACGATAGAAATAGATGCTAAAGATTTAGAATATATTGATAGTACTGGTTTAGGCGTACTAATAGGGGTATTAAAGAAATTAAAAGAAGAAGATAAAAATGTTATTATATTAAATATAAAGCCTAGTATAAAAAAACTTTTACATATAACAGGATTAGACAAAATCTTTATTATAGAATAGAGAGGTAAACTTATGTATAACACGTTAAATACAAAGGAGCAGATGAATATGAAAGAAAAAAATAGTGATATAATAAAGTTATCTGTACCTAATAAGCCAGAGTATGTTGGTATTATAAGGCTTACTACCAGTGGAATTGCAAATAGAATGGGTTTTGATATTGAAGAAATTGAAGATATAAAAGTGGCGATCTCAGAAGCATGTACGAATGCAATAACTCATGGTATTTGCCAAGAGGAAAATTTTAATGTAGATTTTTATACAGATGAAGAAAAGTTAGTTATATCTGTTTATGATAATGGTAAGGGGTGTTTAAGCGATAATATAAAGATTCCTAATATGGAGGAGTTAAAAGAAGGAGGGTTGGGAATTTTTATTATAAAGTCTCTAATGGATGATGTAGAGATTTCATCTAATAGTGGAAAAGGGACCCTTATAAAAATGACAAAGTATGTGGGGGATGATTTTTGATGAAAAGAGCAGCCAAAGCTTCTAAATTAAATATGAAAATAGGTAAACCCCTAAAAGAATTAACAGAAAAAGAACTTTTTAAATACTACGCTGAAACAAAAGATATAGAAATTCGAAATGAATTAGTAAGTAGATATCTGTATATTGGAGAAATCTTATCTAGAAAATATATGAATAAAGGGATTGAATATGAAGATATTTATCAAGTAGCATCCTTAGGTTTAATTTATGCAATAGAAAGATTCGATATAAATAAAGGATTTGAATTTTCTAGCTTTGCTACACCTACAATTATTGGTGAAATAAAAAAGTACTTTAGAGATAAAGGCTGGTCTATTAGAGTGCCAAGAAGGATTCAAGAATTATCTAAGAAAATAAATAACGCTAAAAATACACTACAGCAAAACTTACAAAGAACTCCTAAAATCAAAGATATAGCAGAGTATCTAGAGTGTTCAGAAGAAGAAGTAATGGAGGCAATGGAGGCTAGCCAAGTCTATACACCAAAATCATTGAATTTAACCTATGAAAATGATGGTGAGGACAAAGATGTACAACTAATGGACTTAATAGGAGAGGTAGACAAAAGCTTTACAGATATCGAAAATAAAGATTTTATTAAGAAGGCTATGGAGAAACTTAATGCATTGGAGAAAAAAGTCTTAAGAGATCGATTTTTTGATATAAAAACACAAATACAAGTAGCAAAAGAGTTGGATGTTTCACAGATGACAATATCACGTATGGAAAAAAAGATCATTGAAAAACTAAAAAAAGAATTTAATAAAAGCGCATAAATAAATACTATAAAGTAAGTTTACATAATGATTTATTTTAACGTTATGATACAATGTGTCCTTGAGAAAAACTAATGATAAAAGCAACAAGAGTATCTACTCCATTACAACTAAGAAAGATGTTTAAATAAAAGCGACTAAAAACTATTGACAAGCATTAAGAAATCTGATATAGTAGTAAAAGTCGCCGCTACTGAAGGGGCGATGGGATAGAAGAAAGTTCGACACAGAAGAAAAAGAAATTAAAAAAAGTGTTGACATAATATATCCAAGTATGATATAGTAGTTAAGTCGCCGAATGAGGGCGGCAGAAAAAAAGGTCTTTGAAAATTAAACAGTATAGATATTAAGCCAGCAAAATACATCTATCAATTAATGATAGAACCCAGATATTTTTTATTAAGAGTTTGATCCTGGCTCAGGATGAACGCTGGCGGCGTGCCTAACACATGCAAGTCGAGCGAGGCAAATATCTAACATTGAGTACTTGAGAGATTAAGGGAGAAAGAGAGCCAGCGTTAAGCAGGCCTGTAGACCCTTTGTGAGCAAAGGCTAGCTTTACGCCATAAAGTGCCAACACATGATGAGAATCGAGTATTGAATGTTAGATATTTGCCTAGCGGCGGACGGGTGAGTAACGCGTGGGTAACCTACCTTGTACAGGGGGATAACAGTCGGAAACGATTGCTAATACCGCATAAAGCTATTCTAAGGCATCTTAAGAATAGCCAAAGATTTATTGGTACAAGATGGGCCCGCGTCTGATTAGCTAGTTGGTGGGGTAAAGGCCTACCAAGGCGACGATCAGTAGCCGACCTGAGAGGGTGACCGGCCACACTGGAACTGAGACACGGTCCAGACTCCTACGGGAGGCAGCAGTGGGGGATATTGCACAATGGGGGAAACCCTGATGCAGCGACGCCGCGTGAGCGATGAAGGCCTTCGGGTCGTAAAGCTCTGTTTCGAGGGAAGATAATGACGGTACCTCGGGAGGAAGCCCCGGCTAACTACGTGCCAGCAGCCGCGGTAATACGTAGGGGGCAAGCGTTATCCGGAATCACTGGGCGTAAAGGGTGCGTAGGCGGCCAATAAAGTCTAGGGTGAAAGGCTACGGCTCAACCGTAGTAAGCCTTAGAAACTTATTGGCTTGAGTGCAGGAGAGGAGAGTGGAATTCCTAGTGTAGCGGTGAAATGCGTAGATATTAGGAGGAACACCAGTGGCGAAGGCGACTCTCTGGACTGTAACTGACGCTGAGGCACGAAAGCGTGGGGAGCGAACAGGATTAGATACCCTGGTAGTCCACGCCGTAAACGATGAGTGCTAGGTGTTGGGGGTCAAACCTCAGTGCCGCAGCTAACGCATTAAGCACTCCGCCTGGGGAGTACGCACGCAAGTGTGAAACTCAAAGGAATTGACGGGGACCCGCACAAGCAGCGGAGCATGTGGTTTAATTCGAAGCAACGCGAAGAACCTTACCTGGACTTGACATCCTTTTGACCGCTTTTTAACAGAAGTTTTCCCTTCGGGGACAGAAGTGACAGGTGGTGCATGGTTGTCGTCAGCTCGTGTCGTGAGATGTTGGGTTAAGTCCCGCAACGAGCGCAACCCTTGTCTTTAGTTGCCAGCATTTCGGATGGGCACTCTAGAGAGACTGCCGGGGATAACTCGGAGGAAGGTGGGGATGACGTCAAATCATCATGCCCCTTATGTTCAGGGCTACACACGTGCTACAATGGCCGATACAAAGGGCAGCGAAGGAGTAATCTGGAGCGAATCTCATAAAGTCGGTCTCAGTTCGGATTGTGGGCTGAAACTCGCCCACATGAAGTCGGAGTTGCTAGTAATCGCGAATCAGAATGTCGCGGTGAATGCGTTCCCGGGTCTTGTACACACCGCCCGTCACACCACGGGAGTCGGAAGCGCCCGAAGCCAGCTGCTCAACCGTAAGGGGAGAGCTGTCGAAGGTGAAGCCGATGACTGGGGTGAAGTCGTAACAAGGTAGCCGTATCGGAAGGTGCGGCTGGATCACCTCCTTTCTAAGGAGAAATGGCAATACTATACTGTTTAATTTTGAGGGACCTCTTTTAATAAGGTCTTTTCAAATTGTTCTTTGAAAACTAAACAATGATATGAGAAAAGAAACAAAGCTAAAGTAATTCATCAAAGGTCAAGTTATTAAGGGCAAAGGGTGGATGCCTTGGCACTAGGAGCCGAAGAAGGACGTGGTAAGCTGCGAAAAGCTACGGGGAGCTGCAAGCAAGCATTGATCCGTAGATGTCCGAATGGGGAAACCCACTTGGGGTAATGTCCAAGTATCTATTACTGAATTCATAGGTAATAGAAGGTAGACCGGGGGAACTGAAACATCTAAGTACCCCGAGGAAGAGAAAGAAAAATCGATTCCCTCAGTAGCGGCGAGCGAAAGGGGAAGAGCCCAAACCAAGAACTTAAGTTTTTGGGGTTGCGGACATTTTCATTAAGAAGATTGGTAAGTGTAGTTGAAAAGAGTTGGAAAACTCCACCGTAGAGGGTAAAAGTCCCGTAAGCGAAACACTGAAAATCTTTGAGAATGATCCAGAGTACCACGGGACACGTGAAACCCTGTGGGAAGCAGGGGGGACCACCCCCCAAGGCTAAATACTACCTAGTGACCGATAGCGCATAGTACCGTGAGGGAAAGGTGAAAAGAACCCCGGAAGGGGAGTGAAAAAGAACCTGAAACCTTTTGCCTACAAGCTGTGGAAGCGCTATATATGCGTGACCGCGTACTTTTTGTAGAACGGGCCAACGAGTTATGGTATGTAGCAAGGTTAAGTACTTCAGGTACGGAGCCGAAGGGAAACCGAGTCTTAATAGGGCGATTAGTTACATGCTATAGACCCGAAACCGTGCGATCTACCCATGGGCAGGATGAAGCGGAAGTAAAATTTCGTGGAGGTCCGAACCAGTTGACGTTGAAAAGTCATTGGATGACCTGTGGGTAGCGGAGAAATTCCAATCGAGCTCGGAGATAGCTGGTTCTCGCCGAAATAGCTTTAGGGCTAGCCTTGAAATGAGAGTGACGGAGGTAGAGCACTGAATGGTCTAGGGGCCTTCACCGGTTACCAAAACCTATCAAACTCCGAATGCCGTTAACTTATTTTCAGGAGTCAGACTACGAGTGATAAGATCCGTGGTCAAGAGGGAAAGAACCCAGATCATCAGCTAAGGTCCCAAAGTATACGTTAAGTGGGAAAGGATGTGGAGTTGCACAGACAACCAGGATGTTGGCTTAGAAGCAGCCACTCATTTAAAGAGTGCGTAATAGCTCACTGGTCGAGTGATTCTGCGCCGAAAATGTCCGGGGCTCAAACGTATCACCGAAGCTATGGGAATAGAAATATTCGGTAGGCGAGCATTCTATGTGGGTTGAAGCTATACCGTAAGGAGTAGTGGACTGCATAGAAGAGAGAATGTTGGCATGAGTAACGAGAGGTAGGTGAGAATCCTACCCGTCGAAAACCTAAGGTTTCCTGAGGAAGGTTCGTCCGCTCAGGGTTAGTCGGGACCTAAGCCGAGGCAGAAATGCGTAGGCGATGGACAACAGGTTGAGATTCCTGTACCACCTAGAATCGTTTGAGAGATGGGGTGACACAGAAGGATAGGTTGAGCCCACCGTTGGTTGAGTGGGTCTAAGCCAGTAGGGAGCTAAGACAGGCAAATCCGTTTTAGCATAATCCTGAGAGGTGATGGGGAGCGAAAAACAAGTAGCGAAGCAACTGATTCCACACTGTCGAGAAAAGCCTCTATTGAGAAACTAGGTGCCCGTACCGCAAACCGACACAGGTAGGTGAGGAGAGAATCCTAAGACGAGCGGGAGAACCATTGTTAAGGAACTCGGCAAAATGACCCCGTAACTTCGGGAGAAGGGGTGCCGAAGGGTGTGAAGGACTTGCTCCGTAAGCACACTTCGGTCGCAGAGAACAGGCCCAAGCGACTGTTTAGCAAAAACATAGGTCTCTGCAAAGTCGAAAGACGACGTATAGGGGCTGACGCCTGCCCGGTGCTGGAAGGTTAAGGGGAAGTGTTAGGGTAACCGAAGCACAGAACTTAAGCCCCAGTAAACGGCGGCCGTAACTATAACGGTCCTAAGGTAGCGAAATTCCTTGTCGGGTAAGTTCCGACCCGCACGAAAGGCGTAACGATTTGGGCGCTGTCTCAACAATGGACCCGGTGAAATTGTAATACCAGTGAAGATGCTGGTTACCTGCGACAGGACGGAAAGACCCCGTGGAGCTTTACTGCAGCTTGACATTGGATTTTGGTACTAGATGTACAGGATAGGTGGGAGACTGAGAACCTAGGACGCCAGTCTTGGAGGAGTCGATGTTGGGATACCACTCTTGTAGTACTGAAGTTCTAACCATGAACCATGATCTGGTTTTGGGACACTGTCAGGCGGGCAGTTTGACTGGGGCGGTCGCCTCCTAAAAAGTAACGGAGGCGCTCAAAGGTTCCCTCAGCACGGTCGGAAATCGTGCAAAGAGTGCAAAGGCATAAGGGAGCTTGATTGCGAGACCAACAAGTCGAGCAAGGACGAAAGTCGGACTTAGTGATCCGGTGGTACCGAGTGGAAGGGCCATCGCTCAACGGATAAAAGCTACCCCGGGGATAACAGGCTTATCTCCCCCAAGAGTCCACATCGACGGGGAGGTTTGGCACCTCGATGTCGGCTCATCACATCCTGGGGCTGAAGTAGGTCCCAAGGGTTGGGCTGTTCGCCCATTAAAGTGGTACGCGAGCTGGGTTCAGAACGTCGTGAGACAGTTCGGTCCCTATCCGTCGCAGGCGTAGGAAATTTGAGAGGAGCTGTCCTTAGTACGAGAGGACCGGGATGGACGTACCGCTGGTGTACCAGTTGTCTTGCCAAAGGCACCGCTGGGTAGCTATGTACGGAAGGGATAAGTGCTGAAGGCATCTAAGCACGAAGCCCCCCTCAAGATAAGATTTCCCATCACGCAAGTGAGTAAGACCCCAGAAAGACTATCTGGTAGATAGGTCGGAGGTGTAAGTGCAGTAATGTATTAAGCTGACCGATACTAATAGGTCGAGGACTTGACCAAAAATAACTCATACATTGTTTAGTTTTGAGGGAATAAACCTTCAAAAGAATATCGTGACAATAGCGAAGGGGTCACACCTGTTCCCATACCGAACACAGCAGTTAAGCCCTTCAGCGCTGATGGTACTTGGCGGGAAGCTGCCTGGGAGAGTAGGTCGTTGCGATATAGAAAAACTTCTACAGAAAACGTAGAAGTTTTTTTAGTTTTTTTGTATTTAATGTAGGGAAGGATCTTGACCCTTCCGTTGTTTATTATAAGGATTTAGGATTAGAATCTATTAAGAAAAAAGAATTATGTCCTTTTTGTTTTACATGAAACAAAATTATGCTAAAATAACGTTAATATTTATTTATAGATGAGCAAGTTTAAACTTTAATTTTGATATACACGGTCTACGGTTTCGCCCCAAAACCGTGGGCTGCAAATGTAGCCCTTAGTATATCAAAATTAAGCCCTGGTGTTGTTTATCTATAGAAGTAAATTAAAAAAATTGCATATGATAAGCACTTAATATAGAAGAAAAGGATGATTTATATGAATAGTAGAGAAAGAAGAAAAGCCATAGTAATGGAGTTAAAAGAAAAAAGTAAGCCTATGAAAGGAACAGAGTTAGCTGCTTATTTTGATGTATCTAGACAAGTAATTGTTCAGGATATAGCTTTGTTAAGGGCGGAAGGCATAGATATTATAGCTACTCCTCAAGGTTATGTAATACCTCAAAAAGATACAGGGAAGATAAGAAAGACGATTGTTTCAAAACATACGACCTATAAAGATATGAAAGAAGAATTAAAAATTATGATTCATCATGGTGCAAGAATCTTAGATGTTATAGTGGAACATCCAATTTACGGGGAAATAAAAGGAATATTAGATATTAGCTATAGAAAAGAACTAGATGAATTTATGGAGAAAGTAAAAAATCAAAAGGCTGAACCACTGTCATCTTTAACAGAAGGAGTTCATATTCACACAGTAGAAGTGCCCGATGAGGAAACTTTTAAAAAGATGGAAGAGGCTCTTTTAGAAAAAGGTTACTTGATTAATGAATAAAAATGTGATATATTTTTTACAAATAGGTGACAAGACAGATGTAAAAACATATGTAATATCATATAAAAATAAGAGAAGATCTTTATAGAGGGGAATGATTTTGTGTCGGAACAAATAACAGAAAGTGAAATGATTGAAGAAATAAAACGGTTAAAAAAAGAAAAAAATGCTATTATACTTGCTCATAACTATCAGATACCAGAAGTCCAAGAAATTGCTGATATTGTAGGAGATTCTTTAAAACTAAGTCAAGAGGCAGCAAAAACAAATGCAGATATCATTGTTTTAAGCGGCGTACATTTTATGGCGGAAAGCGTAAAAATTCTTTCTCCAGAAAAAAAAGTTTTATTACCAGTTTATGATGCTGGCTGTCCTATGGCGGATATGATTGATGTTGAGCAGTTAAGAGAATTTAAGAAAAGATACCCAAACATCCCCGTTGTGTGTTACGTTAATTCTTCTGCTGAAGTAAAAGGAGAAAGTGATATTTGCTGTACCTCTTCTAATGCATTAAAGATTGTAAGAAGCCTGGAATCAGACAAAGTTTTATTTATCCCTGATAAGAACTTAGGCAGTTATATTGCAAAGCAATTACCGGAGAAAGAAATCATTTCATGGGAGGGGTTTTGTATTACACATCATCGTGTAAAGCCAGAAGAAATAGATACTGTTAAAGAGAAGCATCCAAAGGCCCTTGTTCTAGTACATCCAGAGTGTACACCTGAAGTAGTAGAAAAGGCTGATTTTGTGGGAAGTACCTCTGAAATTATACAGTATGCTACTGAGTCTGAAAACAAAACCTTTGTTATTGGTACAGAAATGGGGGTCCTACACAAACTTAGAACAAATAACCCTGATAAAAAGTTTTATTTGCTATCACCAGCCCTCGTTTGTTTTAATATGAAAAAAACTACATTAAAGGATGTTTACTTAGCCTTAAAAAATGAAGAAAAAGAAATTATAGTAGAGGAAGAAATCAGACAAAAGGCATTAAAAACATTGGAAACAATGATAAATATCTGTTAAGGAGATTAAAAACAATGAAGGATAAATCTGTTATTGATGGTGACGTCATTGTTATAGGCACAGGTATTGCAGGACTGTTTACAGCATTAAATATCGATTCTAGGTATAAAGTGATTTTAATAAGCAAAACAACAATAGAGAAAAACAATAGTGGACTAGCTCAAGGAGGCATAGCTGTTTCTGTAAATAAGGATATCCACTTTGAGGATACTTTAAAGGCAGGCTGTTATTGTAACAATCAAGAAACTTTAAAAATACTTGTTGAGGAATCTAGTGAAAATATTGAAAAATTAATCGCTTATGGTGTAAATTTTGATAGAGACGATCAAGGTACATTAAAATTTACCAGAGAGGGAGGACATAGGCAAAATAGTATTCTTCATGTAAAGGATGCTACAGGGAAGGAAATTATTAAAATATTAACTGAAGAAGTAAAAAAATCTACCAATATAAAAATTATAGAGAATGTTTTTGCAATAGATCTTATAACAGAAGAAAACAGAGCAAAGGCAGTTTTATGTATAGATGAAGCTGGCAATAAGATGATTTATCAAGGAAAAGCATTTGTAATGGCAACAGGGGGTATCGGTCAAATTTATAAAAATACAACCAATAATACTATAGCTACTGGCGATGGTATTGCTATGGCTCATAGAGCTTCAGTGAAGATAAGAGATATGGAATTTGTGCAATTTCACCCTACAGCCCTATATAATCTAAAGGAAGGGCAATGTTTTTTAATCTCTGAAGCTGTAAGAGGAGAAGGTGCTATTCTTAGAAATCTTCAAGGGGAAGCTTTTATGGGGAACTATCATGAAATGAAAGATTTAGCTCCTAGAGATATTGTAGCAAGATCTATTTTTACTGAAATGAAGAAGGATCATCGTCCTTTTGTTTACTTAGATATTACCCATCAGTCTGAAAAATTTATTAAAGAGAGGTTTCCAACAATTTATCAGCATTGCCTTTCACAAGGAATAGACATGGCGAAACAGTATATTCCGGTAGTACCAGTAGAGCATTATGTTATGGGGGGAATATGGACAGATATAGATGGTAAAACAAGTATGGAGGGACTATATGCCTGTGGAGAATGTGCCTGTACGGGTGTTCACGGTAGTAACAGATTGGCTAGTAATTCTCTTTTAGAAGGGATTGTGTTTGGAAACAGGGTGGCTACAGCGATTAGCAGTTATCTTCTTAAATATGACATAAGCAATAAGGTCCTTGATGATTCTATAGATTTTTACTCTATAGAAAAAGAAGATAAAAGAGATTTCTCAATAAATATAGGGAAATTTATAAAAAAATTAAAAGATATTATGCAAAATCAGGTTTCCATTATAAGAAGTGAAGCAGAATTGAAAAAAGCCTTTATAGAAATAACAATAATGAAGGAGTCTTTGAGGAAAAATCAACAAGAAACTATTGCTTATTATGAATTAAACAATATGCTGACGGTAGCACTATTGATTATAAAAGCTGCTACGAAAAGAAAGGAAAGTATGGGTGCTCACTATCTTGTAAGCTAAAAAGTTTTTGGGAGGAATAATATTGTATAATAAGTTTTTAATAGAAAAAATCATAAAAAATGCATTGATAGAAGATATAAATTATATAGACTTAACAACAGACATTTTATTAGAAGAAGATCAGATGGGAAGGGCTATAATGATAGCCAAAGAAGAAGGTGTTATAGCAGGAATTTCAGTAGTAGAAATGGTGTTTGGATTAATTGATTCTATGATGGAAGTAATACCAGTGAAAAAAGATGGAGATTTTGTAGCAGAAGGAGAAAAGCTTATTGAAATAGGGGGTAAAATAAAAAATCTATTAAAGGGAGAAAGAATAGCTTTAAACTTTTTGCAGAGAATGTCAGGAATTGCAACAAAATCTAGGAGATACAGTGAGCTTGTCAAAGATTATGATGTAAAAGTTGTGGATACAAGAAAAACGACACCAGGGCTTAGGATTTTAGAAAAGTATGCCGTTAGAGTAGGGGGATGTCATAACCATCGCTTTAACTTATCAGATGCAGTATTAATCAAGGACAACCACATTAAGGCAGTAGGTAGTATTACAAGAGCAATAGACCAGTGTAGAAAAAATGTTTCTCACACTGTAAAAATAGAGGTAGAGGTAGAAACAATTCAACAATTAAAGGAAGCTTTAGAGGCAAAAGCAGATATTATTATGCTGGATAATATGAGTATAGAAACCATGAAGGAAGCTGTAGCTATAACCAATAAGTCAGCTATTTTAGAAGCTTCCGGCAATATCACAAAGGAAAAATTACTAAAAATTGCTGAAATAGGAGTAGATATTATATCGGTAGGAGAATTAACTCACTCCACAAAAGCTATGGATATAAGTATGAATCTAGTTAATGAGGGGTAATTTAATAAAAATCATGTAAAGAGAGGGAATATAGATGAAAATCAATGGTGAAGGAGCTTCTATAAGGGAGTATTTTACAAAAGCACTAAATGGTATGGCTTTAGGCCTGTTTTCTTCTCTGATTATTGGACTTATTCTAAAACAAATAGGCGAACTAGTAAATATTCCTATACTGATGTCTTTTGGACAGATGGCTCAATTCTTAATGGGACCTGCTATAGGTGCTGGAGTAGCTTTTGCAGTGGGAGCACCTTCTCTAGGAATTTTTGCTTCAATAGCTACGGGGGCTATAGGTGCAAATACCATATTTCTAACAGAGGCAGGAGCTTATAGCATAAGAACAGGGGAGCCAGTGGGAGCTTTTGTAGCAGCTTTAATAGGAGCAGAAGTAGCAAAATTGATCGTAGGGAAAACAAAGGTAGATATTGTCTTGATTCCTGCCCTTACCATTATAGCAGGAGGATTGGCAGGAAACTTTATAGGTCCTGCGGTAGCAGCTATTATGACAGGATTAGGACAGATTATCAACAGTCTTACAGTGATACATCCAATTCCTATGGGGATACTAGTATCAGCTTTAATGGGTATGATTCTGACCTTACCTATCAGTAGTGCTGCCCTAGCTATATCTTTAGGTTTAGATGGTTTAGCAGCAGGTGCTGCTGTAGTAGGCTGTGCTACTCAAATGATAGGATTTGGTGTAGCTAGTTATAAGGAAAATGGTTTTGGGGGATTTATTGCCCAAGGTTTAGGTACCAGTATGTTACAAGTACCTAATATTATAAAAAATCCTTTGATATGGATTCCTCCTACATTAGCAAGTGCTTTATTAGGACCTTTGGCCACCACATTATTTTCAATGGAAAACAATAGTATAGGGGCAGGTATGGGCACCAGTGGCTTAGTAGGACAGTTTGGCACCTTCGCAAAAATGGTTACAGAGCAAGGCAATCCCTCTACTACAGTCCTAGTAAAGGTAATAATTCTACACTTTATTCTCCCAGCAATAGTTACTCTCATTATTGCAAAATATATGAGAAAAAAAGGATGGATCAAATTGGGAGATATGAAACTAAATCAATAATTTGTAAAAAAAAGATTCCCATAGTATAATAAATCTATAAAATGCTATGGGATTTTGTTTTTTTTGAGAAGGAGGGGGAATTTTTGAAAAAAAGTAAGAAAATCTTGATGGTTTCAATTATTGGAGCTATTTTTATTTTTGCTGGATTTTTCAACGAAATAATCAACTTTATTGCAGATTATCAATGGTTTAGTGAACTAGGTTATAACGAAGTCTTTTTAACAAAACTTAAAACACAGTTTCAGCTAGGTATTCCTATATTTCTTATTTCTACGCTTTTTTATTATGTTTATTTAATCATCTTAAAGAAGGGTTATTACAAAAAAACACAGGCTTACGAAGTAGGTATAAGTGAAAAAACAGTAAATCAGATTATAGTAATTCCGTCAGTGTTATTAGGTTTTATTACCGCTACTTCAATAGCTGGTAAGTTATGGATACGTCTTTTGATGTATTTTCATGCAGAGGGATTTGATATAGTGGATCCTATATTTAATAAAGATGTTTCTTTTTATATATTTAAATTACCAGTAATACAGCAGTTGTTAAGCACTTTTATAGGGCTATTGGTAGCTTTGGTTTTTGTCACCTTTGCTTTCTATGCTCTTATGCTTTTTATAAAAAAGCCTACCTATTATGATTCAGAAGAAGAAATCAAATGGAACAAAAGTGTTTTGAAAAATTTTACGGATTTGGGAATCAAACAACTGACCTTGATTGGTGTTGTGTTCTTTATGATTTTAGCAGCAAATCATTATCTAGCAGCCTATAACTTATTGTATTCTTCGACAGGGGCTGTTTATGGGGCAGGGTATACGGATATTCATGTTAGTTTGATTTTGTATAGAGTACAGATGGTGATTTCTTTATTATCAGCAGCAGCATTGGTTTTTGGTTATTTTAAAAGATCGTGGAAAAAAGCACTGTTGGTGCCTGCTGCTTTAATTGTTGTCACTATTTTAGGGAATGTAGTAGCATTAGGTGTAGAAAAATTGGTGGTAGAACCTAATGTTATAGCAAAAGAAACTCCTTATATACGAAATAATATAGAATATACAAGAAAAGCCTATGGTCTTCAGGATGTTACTGTTAGAGAGTTTAATGTAAAAAATAATTTAACATTAGAAGATTTGAAAAACAATCAAGAAACCATTGAAAATATAAGAATCAATGACTACAGACCTACTATAGAATCCTATAATCAACTACAAGCCATAAGACCCTATTATCGCTTTTTAGATGTAGATATTGATCGATATATGATTAATGGAGAGTATAAGCAGGTTTTCTTAGCACCTAGAGAACTGGACCAAAGCAGGTTAAGTGAGAACGCAAGAACATGGATAAATCAGCACTTAAAATATACCCATGGTTATGGTATAGCATTATCTCCTGTAAATGCTGTTACTACTGAGGGACAGCCAGAACTTTTGATTAGAAATATACCTCCTGTAAGCAGTATAGATATCGACATAGAAAGACCAGAAATTTACTTTGGAGAACTAACAAATGAATATATTATTATAAATACAAAGGAAAAAGAGTTTGACTATCCACTAGGAGGAGATGCAAATGCAGAGACAATGTATGAAGGAACTGCTGGAATTTCTTTAGGTGGTCTCAATAGATTGTTATACACTCTGCATGAAAGAAGTCTAAAAATACTGATTTCCAACAGCATTACATCAGAAAGTAGAATTATAAGAGATAGAAATATTTTAGATAGAGTAAATAAAATAGCTCCCTTTATTCACTATGATGAAGATCCTTATATTGTAATAAGCGAAGGAAGACTTTATTGGATCATAGATGGTTATACCATTACAAATAATTATCCCTACGCCACACCTTATATGGCAGGAAGAAATAATTATATTAGAAATTCTGTAAAGGTAGTAATTGATGCTTATAATGGGGACACAAACTATTATATTTCCGACAACGATGATCCTGTTATTAGAACCTATAGAAATATTTTCCCACAGTTATTTAAAGACTTTGAAGAAATGCCAGAAGGCCTAAAAAGCCATATTCGTTATCCTCAAGTATTATTTGATATTCAGGCAGAGGTGTATGAACTTTACCATGTCACCAACCCCTCCATCTTCTATACAGAAGAAGATGTTTGGAATATAGCACAAGAAAAGTATGCGGGGGGACAACAAAATGTAGAATCTCAGTATATGATCATGAAATTGCCGGGAAAAGAAAAGGAAGAATTTGTTCTATCGGTTCCTTATACTCCTAATAGAATGCCAAATATGACAGCTATATTAAAAGCTAGAAATGATGGAGAGAACTATGGAGAACTTATTCTTTATCGATTACCAAAGGATCAAAATATCTACGGACCTATGCAAATAGAAAATAGGATTGATGGAGACTCACAAATATCTCAAAATCTAACCTTATGGGGAGAAGGAGGGTCTTCCGTGATTAGAGGAAACCTTTTGGTCATCCCTATAGAAGAGTCTTTACTTTATGTGGAACCTCTTTATATAAGGGCTTCTAGCCAAAACAGTCTTCCAGAGGTGAAAAAGGTTATTGTAGCCTATAGAGATCAAATTGTTATGGAAAAAACCTTAGAACTTGCTTTAGAAAAGATATTTGGAGCAACTACGCCATCAGAAGTACCAGCAGAGACACCATCAGAAACGCCACAAACTCCAAGAGATGATACTGATGTACAAAGTCTTATCCAAAGGGCTAATAGAGCATTTGAAAATGCTAATCGCTCTTCTCAAGAAGGAAACTGGGCTGAGTATGGAAGGTATATTAAAGAGCTAGAAGAAATTTTAAAACAAATGAATACTGAGAATAGTAATTAAAATAAAATGCACCCCTCCTTATAGGAAGGGTGCGTTTATTTTAAATAAGAACTCATTTTTTGTTTCCTTTAAAAACGAGTTCTTAATTGCTTCAGTTCTTCTAAAGACATATGATCTAACAGCTGTGCTTTTCGAGCAAATTCCTGTCGTGTAATAATATTTTTTTCCACCAGTAATTCAACCAAAGTAGCAATAGCCAAAGTATTTCTATAGTCAATATTTTTCATATCACTTATTTGTCCTATTAAATCTACTTCACTTACTTTTTCCATAAAAAGTTCCCCCTATAAAGTATAGTATATTCAGAGCTATTAACTTAAACCATAGTTTGTCATCCTGAGCGGAGCAAAGCGTAGTCGAAGGATCTTAGTATTAGCAGAACTCTTCGTTATTCCAAGATCCTTCGCTATGCTCAGGATGACAGTTCGAAAGAAATTTGGTAATAAGTGTACTAAGTTAGTGCCTATGATATTATATCTAAATTATTGACGCTAATGATAAACTTTTATACATAGAAGACCACAATAAAAGGAATAGAATTTTTTAATTTACTAATAATAAGCTAATATAAGATAAAAAATATTGAAAATAAGGAAAATCTATGGTAAACTAATTTCAAAATATGAATAAAAATCAAGGCAAAGAAAAGAAATAGTAAGCAGGTAGCTTTTTTAGAGAGTCGGTGGTAGGTGAGAATCGATAAAGTCAACTGTTGAATCCCTCTTGGAGCCATGTACTGAAATAAAGTAGTAGGTAACATCGGTTTGCAACCGTTAAAAAGCAGTAGAGTGAATTAATGTATATTAATTAACTAGGGTGGCAACACGGAAATAGAGCTTCCGTCCCTTTATCGGGATGGGGCTTTTTTAATTATACGGAGGAGGAAAATTATGTTAGATATTAAAAGAATAAGAACGGATTTAGATAATATAAAGACAGCTATGGGTAGAAGAGGGGAAAAAGATTTTGACTTAGATGAAGTAGTGAAGTTGGATGAAAAGAGAAGAGAAATTTTACAGCAAGTAGAACAAATGAAAAATCGCCAAAAAACTGTTTCTAAGGAAGTACCGAGGCTTAAAAAAGAAGGTAAAGATACTACAGAAATTATGAACGAAATGAAGGAATTATCCAATAGTATCAAAGAAATGGATAACGAAGTAAAGGAAGTAGAGGACAAAATTACTTACTTGCTTTTAAGAATTCCGAATGTACCTCATCCTGATGTGCCTCAAGGGGATACAGATGATGATAATATAGAGGTAAGGCAATGGGGAGAAATTAAAAATTTTGACTTTGAAATCAAAGCTCATTGGGATATTGGAGGAAATTTAGACATATTGGACTTTGAAACAGCTTCTAAGATTACAGGCTCTAGATTTACTTTGTACAAGGGTTTAGGAGCAAGATTAGAAAGAGCATTGATTAACTTTATGTTAGATTTGCATACAGCAGAACACGGTTACACAGAAGTTATGCCTCCTTTTATGGTAAATAGAGATAGCATGACAGGAACTGGACAATTGCCAAAGTTTGAAGAGGATGTTTTTAAGATACCACAAAAAGATTTCTTTTTAATTCCTACAGCAGAAGTTCCAGTTACGAATATTCATAGAGATGAAATTTTAAATGAGGAGGAATTACCAGTATACTATGTAGCCTATACACCTTGTTTTCGTTCTGAGGCAGGGGCTGCTGGTAGAGATACAAGAGGTCTCATCAGACAACATCAGTTTAATAAAGTAGAGTTAGTAAAGTTTACAAAACCTGAAGAGTCCTATGAAGAATTAGAAAAATTAACAAAAAATGCAGAGAAAGTGCTGCAATTATTAGGAATACCTTATAGAGTGGTAAAAATTTGCACAGGAGACTTAGGTTTTACAGCTGCCTTTAAGTACGATATCGAAGTTTGGATGCCTAGTTATGGAAGATATGTAGAGATTTCTTCCTGTAGTAACTTTGAAGACTTTCAAGCAAGAAGAGCAAATGTTCGTTATAGAACAAAAGAGAATAAAAAAGTAGAATTTGTCCATACTTTAAATGGGTCTGGTTTAGCAGTTGGAAGAACCTTAGCAGCAATTTTAGAAAATTTCCAGCAGCAAGATGGAAGTGTAATTATACCAGAAGCGTTAAGAGGTTATATGGGAAACATCAATAAGATATCAAAATAATGGAGAGAAAGTTTTTCTTTCGCTTCCATTGATTTTTTTAAAATTATATGCTAAACTATGTTTTGTGTAAGAACTATACTCTTACATCTGTGACTTAATAAAGCAAGTTTATTGCTTAAAGCAGTCATACTAAAAGAGTATAAAGATTTATAATAGCTTTTAAAATAGTTTTCAACAATATTTCTTGATCAAATGCTGGTCAATTGGCCGGCATTCGATCAAAATTATATATTAAATAATACATGTTTCCGTAGCTCAGTAGGATAGAGCAACTGCCTCCTAAGCAGTAGGCCGCTGGTTCGATTCCAGTCGGGAACACCATTTAAATAAAAACAAAGTCTGGTAAATATCATTTGTAAGACTTTGTTTTTATTTTGTTGCTATAGAGTAAAAGGACTAGTAGGTCTACAGCCACATGCCTATATAGAAGAAGACATTGAATATAGTGGTTATAGAAGGAAGTAATAATAAAAGGCAAAAATGGAATACTTTAATAGTAGGGAAAATCAGATGAAGTGTAGACAAACTTTATAGAATAAGCTATAATAGTACAGTGAGTTTGCAAGACTAATTCACTTGTATTAAAGAGGTGGAGGCAAAAGCAAGTGGATGAGTATTATATGAGACTAGCTCTTGAAGAAGCTAAGAAAGCCTACGACAAAGGGGAAGTACCTATTGGTGCTGTTGTTGTAAGAAAAGGTGAAGTGATTGCCACAGGCTACAATTTGAGAGAAACGCTAAAAGAATCTATTGCCCATGCAGAAATAATTGCCATCAAAGAGGCTTGTAAAAAAGCTGGAGGGTGGAGGTTGACAGAGAGTACGATTTATGTTACAATAGAACCCTGTCCCATGTGTGCAGGTGCTATATTGCAAAGCAGAATTGACAGAGTTGTCATTGGAGCGATGGACCCTAAAGCAGGAGCTTGCGGATCTATAGTAAATCTTTTAGATAATAAAGCTTTTAATCACCAATCAGAAGTAGTAATAGGAGTACTAAAAGAAGAATGTTCTAGTATAATGAAGACATTTTTTAAAACCTTAAGAAAAAAATAAATAAAATAAATGGAGAGGTGTCCGAGTTGGCTAAGGGGCACGCCTGGAAAGCGTGTAAGGCCGAAAGGCCCCGCGGGTTCGAGTCCCGCTCTCTCCGCCATTAAAAAGTTTATAAGTTTGCTGTGCTAGACGGGAAGGTAGCGGTGTCCTGTAACCTGCAATCCGCTATAGCAGGGTTGAAGTCCTCTTAGAGGTATATTGGTTGTAGGGCTGGCTTAGGTAAGTGATGATGATAGTTGGGTCCTACGCAACGGAAAGTCATGAACCCCGCCAGGTCCGGAAGGAAGCAACGGTAAGTGATCCCTTTCGTGTGCCGTGGGGTAGCCTAACTTGAGTTAACTGCTTGAGTAACGCCTATGACGGTATGTCGAAGAGAGGTGCACAGCTTAAAATTTAAATATAAAACATGAGACTAAATCTCATGTTTTTTTATAATATTTTTTAATAATTTCTTGGCTACTAATAGAAAAATTAAATAATAGGTTGGGTACAATAGATTGAAGACAAATATTTCAACTGATATACTTAAATAGATACTAATTAGGTATTGAAGGTTATGTCTGTTCTAATAAAATATATTTGGAGGAATGAAAATGTTTAAAGAAGTAGATGCAAGGGGTATGAACTGTCCGCTGCCAGTCATTAATACAAAAAAGGCTTTAGAGTCCATTGATACCGGTAAGATTACTACTATTGTTGATAATGAAGTAGCAAAGGAAAATATATCAAAATTAGCAAAAAGCTTAGATTTAAAGGTAGACATTCAAGAAAATCAAGGTACTTATTATATAGATATTTTTAAGGATCATCATCTTCATCAAACTACTTCTATGGACATACAATGCGATATAAATGCTAAAAAAGACTTAGTAATACTAATTTCTAAGGATCGTTTAGGAGAAGGCTGTGAAGAGTTAGGAAAGTTGTTAATGAAAGGCTATATTTATACACTAACAGAGGTAACCCCGCTGCCTAAGGCCATTTTATTTCTAAATAGTGGTGTTAACCTAGTAGTAGAAGGTTCTGAAGTAATAGAACACCTAAGAAAGCTAGAGGCTAACGGTGTAGAAATACTATCCTGTGGTACCTGCTTAGACTACTTTAAAATAAAAAACAAATTAGTAGTTGGTGGGATTAGCAATATGTATACAATTGTTGAGAAACTTAATGGTGCTAAAAATACACTGAAACTGTAGCAGGGAGGACAAAATGAAGATTCAGGAAATGTATGTAATTGTATTTGAATCAACCCATTACGCCATAGCAGCAGAAAAACTTTTAAAACAAAAAAACTATCAGTTTGATACAATACCTACCCCTAGGGAGATTACCGCTAACTGTGGTTTATCTATTATGTTTAATGAAAATCTAGGTCATATAAAAAAAGACATAGAAGAAAGCAATATTAAAATAAAAGGTATTTATGAAATTAAAAAGACAGCTAAGGAAAAAAAAGTAACGGAAATTAACTAAGGAGAGTTAAAAATGTTTTTACTTGTTCATCGTATTGAAACCTCTTTAAGAGAAACCTTTGAGTTCTTAAGAAACCCAGAACAGCTTACAAAATTTTTAGGACTTTTTTTAAATATTATATTTACTTTAATAATAGCTAAAATAAGTATAAAAATAATACATTCTATTGTAAATAAGTTTTTTCAATCTCAAAAAAATCTAAAGCTTAAAGTTGATGCTGCTCGTATGGAAACGCTGAAGGGTTTAATAAAGAGTATGGTGAAGTATATCATTTATTTTATAGCTTTTACCTCTATCATAAAATCCTTTGGCGTAGAGGTTGGAGCATTAATTGCTACTGCCGGGATTGGAGGCTTAGCTTTTGGTTTTGGTGCTCAGAATTTAGTTCGTGATATAATCACAGGCTTCTTTATTTTATTTGAAGATCAGTTTTCTGTAGGAGATTATGTAGATGTAGATGGTATTGGAGGAATTATAGAGGAGATGGCCCTAAGGGTTACAAAAATACGAGATTTTAATGGAGATTTACACATCGTCCCCAATGGAGAGATTAAAAAAGTAACAAATAAAAGCACTGGAAAAATGAGGGCATGGGTAAATATGTCTATTGCTTATGAAGAAGATATAGATCATGCTATAAAAATATTAAATGAAGCTAGCGAAACTTTAAAAAATGAAAACTCTAACATCATAGAAGGACCTACAGTATTGGGAGTAACAGATTTAGGTGATTCAGAGGTAGTTATATCAGTGATTGCTAAAACTGTGCCTATGGAACAGTGGGCTACAGAGAGATTGATGCGAAAAACTTTTAAGCAAGCTTTTGATAAGCATGGTATAGAGATTCCTTATCCTAGAAGGGTTGTTATAAATAAAACACCATAAAGATAAAGAGAAAGGTAGGTGTTGAGGATATGCCTATGGATTTAAAAGTAGGAGATCTAGTTGAACTAAAAAAACAACATCCCTGTGGCAGTAACAATTTTGAAATTGTAAGAACAGGAGCAGACTTTAGAATTAAGTGTACGGGTTGTGAGAGACAGCTATGGATACCTAGATCAAATCTGGAGAGAAGAATTAAGAAAATTATAAGTAAAGTAGATTAAAATAAACACAAAAAAGTCGCGAGTGGTTTTGTAAACCACTCGCTTCTATTGTAAGGGGGAGATTGGGATGAATAAAATGTTGTATTGTGGGGGCTATCTACTAATAGGATTGCCACCAAAGTAAAAAGATATACAATAAATTAGAAAAAATATAAAAAATATTTATATTGCCTAGTTTACAAATCATAGGAGTTAATTTAATACAATTATTACCAAAATCCTCTTGAACTGTCATCCTTCGACTCTGCTTTGCTCCACTCGGGATGACAAATTATGATTTAAGTTAACGCCAATGGATTTACGAATAGAATTCTCTATAATACAAAAAAATATTTGCAAATAATATAGCAAAGTGATATAATAGCATAATGTGATGAGAAAAGTCATTTCTCTGCCCTGTAAAAACAGGGCCGCTAAAGTCCAGAGGGAGGTGAAATTATGAATAAATATGAGTTACTTTGTATTTTTGCACCAAATACAGAGGAAGAAAAAAGAACTCAGCTATTAGACAAGTTCAAAGGAATTGTTGAAACTGATGGTGAAGTTGAAAATATTGATGAGTGGGGATTAAGAAAATTAGCCTATGAAATCGATAAAGTAAAAGAAGGATACTATGTTTTAGTAAACTTTGCTACGAATCCTGATGTTCCAAAGGAACTTGATAGAAATCTAAAAATCGCTGATGAAGTAATTCGTCATATGATTATTAGAATAGAAGAATAATAACAAAACTGGTGGTGTAAATATGAATAGTGTTGTTTTAATTGGACGCCTTGCAAGAGACCCAGAATTACGTTTTACTGCAAGCGGAAAAGCTGTAGCCACCTTTAGTATTGCAGTGAATAGACCTTTTTCAAAAACAAACGAAGCAGATTTTTTTAACATAGTAGTATGGGGAAAAACTGCGGAAAACTGTGCAAATTACTTAGCTAAAGGAAGATTAGTAGGGATTGAAGGTAGACTCCAATCTAGATCTTATGAAAACCAAGCTGGTGAGAAAAAGTATGTTACAGAAGTTGTAGCAAACCAAGTAGAGTTTTTGGAATGGGGAAATAAAGAAAACAAGACGAATAATAACAGTTCATCTGATAGAACAGATGAGTTTGGAAGTGTAGATATAGATTTAGATGATTTTCAAGCTATTGATGAAGAAGATGGCGTTCCATTCTAAAAAGAAGGAGGGAGTAGAATGGTTAATAACAGAAGAAAGCGTAAAAGTAAGAAAAAGATTTGTGCTTTTTGTGCAGATAAAAATAATCGTATAGAGTACAAAGAGATACAAAAACTTAAAAAATACATTACTGAAAGAGGCAAAATATTGCCTAGAAGAATCTCTGGAAACTGTGCAATTCATCAAAGAGATTTAACAATAGCTATTAAAAGAGCTAGACATATGGCATTACTACCATATACAGTGGAGTAAATATAAAAGAAGTAGCAAAAGCTACTTCTTTTTTTATACTTATGAATACTTTGTATACGACATACGACCTGCATTTTATTAAGCTTTATAGCCAATTATCTATGTATAAGTTACAATAAAATTTTTACGACTTAGTGTGATATAGCGTATGCAACATATTTACTACAATTTATATAAAAAGATTTTTTTATAATATATCTTTATATTGATTAATATATATAACTTATAAATATTTTTTGAAACAACCTAAAAACCTACATTAGGGGGACAAGAAATGGTGATTAAAAAAAATAGGTTCTTTATATTAATTGTCTTTATATTTATTAATTTTTCTTTTTTTTCCTTTGCCAACGAAGAGTTTCATAAGGAAGACTATGAAAAAGTAAGAGCAATTGTTGTACGGGAAGATGTTATACAAGACCATCAACTTCAAGTACAAATAGTGGAGGCTAGATTATTAGAGGGACCACTTAAAGGTTATTTAGTGCAATTCAAACATCCACTAGTAGAAGGTTCTAAATATAATATACCTTTACATAAAGATATGAAGATTTTTTTAACAGTACATACTAGAAATAATGAGTTAGTGGCAGTAGGGTTTATCGATGTTGTGAGAGATTATCACTTAAAAGTAGTGTTTTTTTTATTTGTTGCACTATTAATTTTATTTGGAGGGTTTAAAGGAGTAAGATCCTTCATTGCACTATTAATTACAGCTTTTTGTATTATTTATATTTTTATTCCATTGATACTAAAGGGACACAACTTTATTTTATCTAGTATTATTGTAAGTTTTATTATTGTTATTACTAGTTTTATTCTTATTAGCGGATTTACCCGTAAAAGTTTAAGTGCTATTATGGGAACGATAGGGGGAACAATCACATCGGCTATTTTAGCAATATACTTTGGGAATAAAATATATCTTACAGGAATATCAGATGAAATGTTAGAGATGCTTGTTGCCTACTCTTCTTATTCAATTGATTATAGGGGTCTATTATATAGTGGAATAATTATTGGTGCACTGGGGGCAGTGATGGACGTTAGTATGACAATTACTTCTATTATTTATGAAATAAAAAGCAAAACCCCTAAAATAAGAATGAGAACTTTATTTTTTTCAGGGTTGTCGGTAGGAAGAGACATTATGGCTACTATGACAAATACATTAATTCTTGCTTATGTAGGAACATCGCTACCTCTTTTATTGATTTTCATTTTTAGTGATATGAATTTTACTGATATTATTAATTCTCAGTATATCGCTTCAGAAATCATAAGGTCTCTATGCGGAAGTATTGGTCTAATTATGACAATCCCTATTACCTCTGTTGTAGCAGCGATTAATAGTTAAGTCATAGTCATTAACTTAACACAATTATTACTAAAATTCTCTCGAACTGTCATCCTGAGGGTAGCGAAGGATCTTGGAATAACGAAGAACTTTTCTAATACTAAGATCCTTCGACTTCGCTTTGCTCCGCTCAGGATGACAAATTATGGTTTAAGTTAACGCTAATGATAGTTAAGTTAAATGATAAAAAGTCAGCAGGAAGTAGTAACTGCGAAGTAGAATATAAAAAAAATAGGTTGGAACAATATAGTAAATATCTTGATTAACAAAGGAGAGGAATATATGAGTTATGTAGTTGCTGGAGATAAAATTGTAAACAGTGAAGATATTTTAAAGGAAATTATCAAGGAATTTGAGTTTAAGGAAGTAAAAGATTTAAGTAAAGGTTCTAAAAGAGAGGACACTTTAATATATAAAATTATACAAGAAGAAGAGGGCTTAAAAGAACAACTAAACTTAGAAGAAATGGCAGAAGACCTAAGTCCAGAAGAAATTGTAGAAGAATTAATGGCATTGGCAGATGAAAATATAGTTTTTATTGAAGATGTCATTCCTGAGGGATTTATTTGCTACGGATACTCTTATCATTACGATGAAGGATTAAAAGAGGTAGAGTCTATTTTTGTAGCTATAGATGAAAATGTTGGAGAAAAAAAGCTGAAGGAAGTAGTAAATAGAATACTAAACTCTGTAGGTTAGAAAGTAAGTTAAAAAAATAAAATTCCCTAAAGACTACTTTAAGGGAATTTTATCTTAAGAAAGGCTTTAAATGAAAACTTAAGGTAAAGCTTTAAAGGCTTTTTTTCTAAAAAGAAAAAAGAAGAAATATTAAAAATATCGCTAAAATGTTTGAAATATTCTAAAATTTCTGTTTTAATAGTAATAAGGTAAGTTTAAATGTTATTATTTTGAAAGGGGAGAATAGAAGATGAGTACACCAATGTTAAAGGTAAGTGCAAGAGAAGCTACTGGAAAAAATAAAGTGTCAAAGGATAGAAAAAAGGGCACCATTCCTGGAGTAGTATATTGTAAAGGTCAAGGAACAAAGCTAATTTATCTTAACGCAAAGGAAATGGAAAAGCTCCTATCTCATTATGGTATAGGTACAAAAATCACACTAGATTTTGATGGAGAAAAAACCTATGCTATCATAAAAGAAATTCAAAAAAATACAATAAAAAGCAACTTACTTCATGCAGATTTACAGACTTTAGATGAAAATGAGAAAATTAAATTGTCTATGCCTATTTATATTTTGAATAAAGAAAAAGTAGAGTCTTCTTCTGAAATCTTGCAAAGTCAATTGAGCGAAGTAGAAATTCAAACCTACCCTAAATACATTCCAGATAAGATAGAATTAGATGCAACAAAAATAAGAGAAAAGGACAGTTTAACGGTAGCAGATCTAAACATAGCAACAAATGAAAATATAGAAATATTGAATGATATGAGTAGTGTAATAGCAACAATTGTTTATGCTTCTAAGGTACAAGAAACCGAGGAGGAAACAGGAGAAAGTTTTCTTTAAATAAGTTATTTATGCAAAGAAGTGATTCGACGGTGGTTGAATCACTTCTTTGCATAAATATAGATATGGTTGGAGATAATGGAAAATAACAGAACAAAGAGGAGGTTTTAACTTTGATAAGTTCTATTCAAAGTAACATTAGAAATAATATAGGTACAAACTCTAACCATCGCTTAAGAGAATCCGGCTATATACCAGCAGTAATTTACGGTAAAAACATGAATACTTTGCCTATAGAAGTAAATCAGAAAGAATTAGAGGCTTTTGTAAGACATGGAGGAGAAAATTCTTTTATAGAAATAAATATAGGTGGTCAAGCTTATACAGGATACATTAAAGATATTCAAAGAGATCCTCTAACAAGAAAAATTATGCACTTAGACTTTCAACAAGTAAATCCAGATGAAAGAATTCATATCTCGATACCTATTGTTTTAAAAGGTAAAAAGCTAGTAGAAAAAAGTGGCGTTGTAGTGCAACAACAGCTAAAAGAAATAGAGATCGAGTGTTCTGCAGGAAATATTCCTAAAAAAGTAGAGTTTGATATTTCTTACTTTAAACCAGGAGATTTATTAAAGATAGCTGATATGGAGTTTGGAGAAGAAATAAGTGTAGTAGATGAACTAGAGTCAGTAATAGCCTCAATAGCAACAGTTGAAAAGGTCATAGATGATGAAGGGGAAGTTCTCTTAGAAGAGAAGTAAACTTCAAGATAAAAAATTCTTAAAAATACATACAGAAAAGAAGGAGTTTGAAAAATTAAATAGAAAATAATAGTATTAGAAAAAGGAATATATTAGCATAAAAAATACTATTAAAAAATAAAAAGCTTTAATCAAAATATCATTAGGAGAAGTGGTTATTTTGGATAAAAACACAATCATTGATATCAATGAATATATAAAAAGAAAAAGGATAGACAAGATAAGAAATAAAAACTCCTATACAAAAAGAGAAAAGTATGTATTGGAAGAAGAAGAAAGAAGAAAGACCTTTAATTTGTTTATGAAGGTTTTGGCAACTATGGAGAAAGAGTCTTATAAGTAAAAAATAAAATTCTTCTTAAATAATAAAGTAAGTATTTAAGAAGAATTTTATTTTTTAGAAAATCTAAAGATTCTTATAATAAAAATTTAATAAGCAATGAATATAAGTGAATAAAGTTAAAGAAATTGGTGATTCTATTTATAAGTTTATTATAATAATAAAAAGAGAAGGGACTTGATTTTATGTACGGAGATTTTGATTCTCCTATTATTAAAAACTTTAAAGACCTATATGATGAAGGATATAGGTGTATATTATATGAGGTAGACAAAAAAGATAATCTTTTTACAGTTCATTTAAAAAACTTTCAAAATGAAGAAGCTAAAGTGTTTAAGTGTAATCCTGATGAGGGAGCTGTGTTGCAGAATTACATAGATAGACTCTCTTAAAAAAACAATAACATAGTATCAAAACAAATAATGTTGATATAATGCAAGGGTTTTGCTATTGTAGTACAAGTCGTCTCTAAAAAAATTGAAAGTAAAGGCAGCAAACAGGTTGAAATTAATGAAAATAATTCTTGGTAAAATATTTTAAAAAACTATTGACAGTCAACAATAAATTTGATATAGTAGTAAAAGTCGCCGCTACCGAAGGGGCGACGGGATAGAAGAAAGTTCGACACAGAAGAAAAAGAAATTAAAAAAAGTGTTGACATAATATAGCGAAGTATGATATAGTAGTTAAGTCGCCGAATGAGGGTGGCAGAAAAAAAGGTCTTTGAAAATTAAACAGTATAGATATTAAGCCAGCAAAATACATCTATCAATTAATGATAGAACCCAGATATTTTTTATTAAGAGTTTGATCCTGGCTCAGGATGAACGCTGGCGGCGTGCCTAACACATGCAAGTCGAGCGAGGCAAATATCTAACATTGAGTACTTGAGAGATTAAGGGAGAAAGAGAGGCAGCGTTAAGCAGGCCTGTAGACCCTTTGTGAGCAAAGGCTAGCTTTACGCCATAAAGTGCCAACACATGATGAGAATCGAGTATTGAATGTTAGATATTTGCCTAGCGGCGGACGGGTGAGTAACGCGTGGGTAACCTACCTTGTACAGGGGGATAACAGTCGGAAACGATTGCTAATACCGCATAAAGCTATTCTAAGGCATCTTATGAATAGCCAAAGATTTATTGGTACAAGATGGGCCCGCGTCTGATTAGCTAGTTGGTGGGGTAAAGGCCTACCAAGGCGACGATCAGTAGCCGACCTGAGAGGGTGACCGGCCACACTGGAACTGAGACACGGTCCAGACTCCTACGGGAGGCAGCAGTGGGGGATATTGCACAATGGGGGAAACCCTGATGCAGCGACGCCGCGTGAGCGATGAAGGCCTTCGGGTCGTAAAGCTCTGTTTCGAGGGAAGATAATGACGGTACCTCGGGAGGAAGCCCCGGCTAACTACGTGCCAGCAGCCGCGGTAATACGTAGGGGGCAAGCGTTATCCGGAATCACTGGGCGTAAAGGGTGCGTAGGCGGCCAATAAAGTCTAGGGTGAAAGGCTACGGCTCAACCGTAGTAAGCCTTAGAAACTTATTGGCTTGAGTGCAGGAGAGGAGAGTGGAATTCCTAGTGTAGCGGTGAAATGCGTAGATATTAGGAGGAACACCAGTGGCGAAGGCGACTCTCTGGACTGTAACTGACGCTGAGGCACGAAAGCGTGGGGAGCGAACAGGATTAGATACCCTGGTAGTCCACGCCGTAAACGATGAGTGCTAGGTGTTGGGGGTCAAACCTCAGTGCCGCAGCTAACGCATTAAGCACTCCGCCTGGGGAGTACGCACGCAAGTGTGAAACTCAAAGGAATTGACGGGGACCCGCACAAGCAGCGGAGCATGTGGTTTAATTCGAAGCAACGCGAAGAACCTTACCTGGACTTGACATCCTTTTGACCGCTTTTTAACAGAAGTTTTCCCTTCGGGGACAGAAGTGACAGGTGGTGCATGGTTGTCGTCAGCTCGTGTCGTGAGATGTTGGGTTAAGTCCCGCAACGAGCGCAACCCTTGTCTTTAGTTGCCAGCATTTCGGATGGGCACTCTAGAGAGACTGCCGGGGATAACTCGGAGGAAGGTGGGGATGACGTCAAATCATCATGCCCCTTATGTTCAGGGCTACACACGTGCTACAATGGCCGATACAAAGGGCAGCGAAGGAGTAATCTGGAGCGAATCTCATAAAGTCGGTCTCAGTTCGGATTGTGGGCTGAAACTCGCCCACATGAAGTCGGAGTTGCTAGTAATCGCGAATCAGAATGTCGCGGTGAATGCGTTCCCGGGTCTTGTACACACCGCCCGTCACACCACGGGAGTCGGAAGCGCCCGAAGCCAGCTGCTCAACCGTAAGGGGAGAGCTGTCGAAGGTGAAGCCGATGACTGGGGTGAAGTCGTAACAAGGTAGCCGTATCGGAAGGTGCGGCTGGATCACCTCCTTTCTAAGGAGAAATGGCAATACTATACTGTTTAATTTTGAGAGACCTCTTTTAATAAGGTCTTTTCAAATTGTTCTTTGAAAACTAAACAATGATATGAGAAAAGAAACAAAGCTAAAGCAATTCATCAAAGGTCAAGTTATTAAGGGCAAAGGGTGGATGCCTTGGCACTAGGAGCCGAAGAAGGACGTGGTAAGCTGCGAAAAGCTACGGGAAGCTGCAAGCAAGCATTGATCCGTAGATGTCCGAATGGGGAAACCCACTTGGGGTAATGTCCAAGTATCTATTACTGAATTCATAGGTAATAGAAGGTAGACCGGGGGAACTGAAACATCTAAGTACCCCGAGGAAGAGAAAGAAAAATCGATTCCCTCAGTAGCGGCGAGCGAAAGGGGAAGAGCCCAAACCAAGAACTTAAGTTTTTGGGGTTGTGGACATTTTCATTAAGAAGATTGGTAAGTGTAGTTGAAAAGAGTTGGAAAACTCCACCGTAGAGGGTAAAAGTCCCGTAAGCGAAACACTGAAAATCTTTGAGAATGATCCAGAGTACCACGGGACACGTGAAACCCTGTGGGAAGCAGGGGGGACCACCCCCCAAGGCTAAATACTACCTAGTGACCGATAGCGCATAGTACCGTGAGGGAAAGGTGAAAAGAACCCCGGAAGGGGAGTGAAAAAGAACCTGAAACCTTTTGCCTACAAGCTGTGGAAGCGCTTTTAATGCGTGACCGCGTACTTTTTGTAGAACGGGCCAACGAGTTATGGTATGTAGCAAGGTTAAGTACTTCAGGTACGGAGCCGAAGGGAAACCGAGTCTTAATAGGGCGATTAGTTACATGCTATAGACCCGAAACCGTGCGATCTACCCATGGGCAGGATGAAGCGGAAGTAAAATTTCGTGGAGGTCCGAACCAGTTGACGTTGAAAAGTCATTGGATGACCTGTGGGTAGCGGAGAAATTCCAATCGAGCTCGGAGATAGCTGGTTCTCGCCGAAATAGCTTTAGGGCTAGCCTTGAAATGAGAGTGACGGAGGTAGAGCACTGAATGGTCTAGGGGCCTTCACCGGTTACCAAAACCTATCAAACTCCGAATGCCGTTAACTTATTTTCAGGAGTCAGACTACGAGTGATAAGATCCGTGGTCAAGAGGGAAAGAACCCAGATCATCAGCTAAGGTCCCAAAGTATACGTTAAGTGGGAAAGGATGTGGAGTTGCACAGACAACCAGGATGTTGGCTTAGAAGCAGCCACTCATTTAAAGAGTGCGTAATAGCTCACTGGTCGAGTGATTCTGCGCCGAAAATGTCCGGGGCTCAAACGTATCACCGAAGCTATGGGAATAGAAATATTCGGTAGGCGAGCATTCTATGTGGGTTGAAGCTATACCGTAAGGAGTAGTGGACTGCATAGAAGAGAGAATGTTGGCATGAGTAACGAGAGGTAGGTGAGAATCCTACCCGTCGAAAACCTAAGGTTTCCTGAGGAAGGTTCGTCCGCTCAGGGTTAGTCGGGACCTAAGCCGAGGCAGAAATGCGTAGGCGATGGACAACAGGTTGAGATTCCTGTACCACCTAGAATCGTTTGAGAGATGGGGTGACACAGAAGGATAGGTTGAGCCCACCGTTGGTTGAGTGGGTCTAAGCCAGTAGGGAGCTAAGACAGGCAAATCCGTTTTAGCATAATCCTGAGAGGTGATGGGGAGCGAAAAACAAGTAGCGAAGCAACTGATTCCACACTGTCGAGAAAAGCCTCTATTGAGAAACTAGGTGCCCGTACCGCAAACCGACACAGGTAGGTGAGGAGAGAATCCTAAGACGAGCGGGAGAACCATTGTTAAGGAACTCGGCAAAATGACCCCGTAACTTCGGGAGAAGGGGTGCCGAAGGGTGTGAAGGACTTGCTCCGTAAGCACACTTCGGTCGCAGAGAACAGGCCCAAGCGACTGTTTAGCAAAAACATAGGTCTCTGCAAAGTCGAAAGACGACGTATAGGGGCTGACGCCTGCCCGGTGCTGGAAGGTTAAGGGGAAGTGTTAGGGTAACCGAAGCACAGAACTTAAGCCCCAGTAAACGGCGGCCGTAACTATAACGGTCCTAAGGTAGCGAAATTCCTTGTCGGGTAAGTTCCGACCCGCACGAAAGGCGTAACGATTTGGGCGCTGTCTCAACAATGGACCCGGTGAAATTGTAATACCAGTGAAGATGCTGGTTACCTGCGACAGGACGGAAAGACCCCGTGGAGCTTTACTGCAGCTTGACATTGGATTTTGGTACTAGATGTACAGGATAGGTGGGAGACTGAGAACCTAGGACGCCAGTCTTGGAGGAGTCGATGTTGGGATACCACTCTTGTAGTACTGAAGTTCTAACCATGAACCATGACCTGGTTTTGGGACACTGTCAGGCGGGCAGTTTGACTGGGGCGGTCGCCTCCTAAAAAGTAACGGAGGCGCTCAAAGGTTCCCTCAGCACGGTCGGAAATCGTGCAAAGAGTGCAAAGGCATAAGGGAGCTTGATTGCGAGACCAACAAGTCGAGCAAGGACGAAAGTCGGACTTAGTGATCCGGTGGTACCGAGTGGAAGGGCCATCGCTCAACGGATAAAAGCTACCCCGGGGATAACAGGCTTATCTCCCCCAAGAGTCCACATCGACGGGGAGGTTTGGCACCTCGATGTCGGCTCATCACATCCTGGGGCTGAAGTAGGTCCCAAGGGTTGGGCTGTTCGCCCATTAAAGTGGTACGCGAGCTGGGTTCAGAACGTCGTGAGACAGTTCGGTCCCTATCCGTCGCAGGCGTAGGAAATTTGAGAGGAGCTGTCCTTAGTACGAGAGGACCGGGATGGACGTACCGCTGGTGTACCAGTTGTCTTGCCAAAGGCACCGCTGGGTAGCTATGTACGGAAGGGATAAGTGCTGAAGGCATCTAAGCACGAAGCCCCCCTCAAGATAAGATTTCCCATCACGCAAGTGAGTAAGACCCCAGAAAGACTATCTGGTAGATAGGTCGGAGGTGTAAGTGCAGTAATGTATTAAGCTGACCGATACTAATAGGTCGAGGACTTGACCAAAAATAACTCATACATTGTTTAGTTTTGAGGGAACAACCTCAAAAGAATATCGTGACAATAGCGAAGGGGTCACACCTGTTCCCATACCGAACACAGCAGTTAAGCCCTTCAGCGCTGATGGTACTTGGCGGGAAGCTGCCTGGGAGAGTAGGTCGTTGCGATATAGAAAACTTCTACAAAAAACGTAGAAGTTTTTTTAGTTTTGGGTTATAGGTATTTATTTTTTACCTTTACATACACTAGAGGGGTATGGTATATTAATTATAGGGAGGTGTATATAATGGAACAGAATAATAATCATGAAAAAAAACCTACAGAACAATCGTTAAAAATTCAAAAATCTTTATTAGATCGACTAAATAGAGTTGAAGGACAAATCAGAGGAATAAAAAAAATGATAGAAAAAGGCACCTACTGTGATGATGTAATCAATCAAATAGAAGCCTCTCGCTCCGCTTTAAGTGCTATTGAGCTAATTTTATTAGAAGGTCATTTTAAACATTGTGTTGTAGAACAGCTAAAAAATGGGGAAGATGAAGTAGTGGAGGAGATATTAAAAACCATAAAAAAACTTATTCATTAGTTTTATAAAAATAGAAAGGGTTAGTAACCTTCTTGCAGATTTTTAAAGAACTTTATAATAGGGTTTTTTTATAATACAAATAGAAGAAGGAGAGGTTAATTCATGGAAAAGAAGATTTTAATTGAAGGCATGAGCTGCGGTCATTGTGTGGGTCATGTAGAAAGAGCTCTAAAAGAAGTGAAAGAATCGATAGAAGTGAAAGTGGATCTTGAAGGCAAAAATGCTGTTATTAAATTAAAGGAAGACATATCTAACGAAAAATTAAAGGAAGTTGTGGAAGAAGCAGGTTATGATGTAGTAGCAATAGAAAACCTATAAAAAAGGAGATAAATTTATCTCCTTTTTTATCAATAATCATGTCTTAATTTTGATTCACCATCCTACGATAATTTGCAACATTAATTTCATGCTCTCTATAGGTTTTACTAAAGACATGTCCACCTTCTCCTAAAACATAATAAAGATAGTCGTGATCCTCAGGATATAAAGCTGCATGTATAGAAGCTTTGGAAGGAGCAGCTATAGGTCCTGGAGGCAACCCTTGAGTTCTATAAGTATTAAAGGGAGAAGGGTCCTCTAAGTGAGCGTAGAGAACACGACTGATATGTTCTTGTCCTTTACCAATGCCATAGATAACGGTAGCATCAATTTGCAGCAGCATATTTCTCTTTAATCTATTGTAAATCACGCCACTAATAGCAGCTCTTTCTTGATCATGATAGGCTTCCCTTTCAATCAAAGAAGCAATAGTTAAAACTTCATGGACGGATAAGTTCATTTCATCAGCCTGCTTAAGATACTCTTCAGTGAAGACGGCCTCCATCGTTTTAGCTAATGTGTTGACAACGTCTGAAACAGTTTGCTTTTCACTAAAGTAGTAGGTATCAGGGTATAAGTAGCCTTCCATCTCATAAAAGACTTTTTCTGTGTCAAAGTTGTATTCTTTTCTATCAAAATACTGCTTTGTTGCTTCGATAAACTCTTCTGCTGTGCCTAAGCCAACCGCCTCGGTTCTTTTGGCTATTTGATAGAGAGTAAAACCCTCTGGTATTGTAACAATGATAGGTTTTTCAAGCGTTCCTTTTTGTAGTAAAGAAAAAATTTCTTCAAAATCAATGTTAGGATGTAAGGTATAGCTGCCAGGCTTGATATTTCGGTCTATTCCTTCCTGCTGAGACTGGTATTTAAACCATAACTTGCTTTTGATAACTCCTTCTTTATAAAGAAGGTCTGCAACATAATTTAAAGAGGCACCCTCTGGAACAGTTATTTCTATAGTTGCTGTATTAGAAGTTGTTGATAGGTAGGAAGGTAGATAATAATAGGTACCAAAGGATAGCATAATAAGTATAAATAAAAACCACGCAAATTTTTTCAATAAAAAAACCCCCATTAAATGACAAAAAAACTATGTTTTTCTTTTTTTAGTTCTATATACTATTTTATCATCATATTATAGAAATTGCATTAGTAGATTCTTCAATTTAGAGGAAGGATTTTGGGGAATTTTGTTGAAAAGTACAGTAAAACTAATGTAAGAGGTGATTACTATGGAGGAAAGGTATATTAAGCAAATAAATTTTCAAGGAATAGGTATAGAAGGGCAAGCTTTATTAAAAAAATCAAAGGTATTGGTAGTAGGGTGTGGCGCCTTAGGAACGGTAGTAGTAAATAACTTAGCTAGAATAGGTGTTGGCTACTTGCGTATTGTGGATAGAGATTTTGTAGAGTTAAGTAACCTGCACAGACAGATTTTATTTGACGAAGAAGATGTAAAGGAAAGTATGCCAAAGGCAGAAGCAGCAGCAAAAAAGCTAAGAAAGATCAACTCTACAATAGAAATTGACAGTATTATTAAGGATGTCAATAGTGTTACTATCGAAAAACTAGCAGAGGATATGGATATTATTTTAGATTGTACAGATAACTTTAAAACAAGATATTTAATTAATGACATTGCCTTTGCTAAGAAGATTCCGTGGATTTATGGAGGTGCAATAGGAAGTGCAGGAACGATGAAAACTTTTCTTCCAGGAGAAGGTCCTTGCTTAAGGTGTATGATGGAAACACCCCCGCCTATAGGCAGTACACCCACCTGTGATACTGCAGGAGTAATTAATACGGCAACAGGAATCGTAGCTATGTTTCAAACCAATGAAGCAATAAAATATTTAACCAACCACAAAGAAGATATCGATAGAAATCTACTGTTTATTGATTTGTGGGAAAATAGTGTAGAAAAAATTGAACTGGTCAAAAAAGAAGAATGTCCTTGCTGTGGTAAGCAAGAATATAACTATCTAGAGAATAAGACCCCAGAGGCAGTGCATATTTGTGGTAATAATAGTGTACAGGTGGATTTTCAAAATACACCTATTAAACTAAGCAGTTTATATGAGCGATTAAACGCAGCAGGCTTAGAGGTTAAGCTAACACCATTTTTATTAAACTTAAAGGTAGAGGGTTATGATATGAAAATTTTTGATGATGGCAGGGCAATCATCAAAAACGCTAAAACCATAGAAGAAGCTAAAAGTGTCTATGCCAAGTATATAGGATACTAACCCTTCCTTTGAAAGGAAAGAATTATGAAAAGGAAAAAGACACTGATGGTTATCGGTGTTGCGGCTATTTTCATCACCATATTGACTTTAATTTTTCCCAAAGAAAACTTTATAAGCTTAGCGTCACAGTGGGATATAGAAAAGCTTCAAGACGTAGTAGAGGATTTTGGAGCTTGGGGGATACTGGTTTTTATAGGTATTGCTTCTTTAAAGCCTTTTCTATTCTTTCCCAATGCCTTTATATTTATTGTTGGGGGACTGGTTTACGGTACAATTTTAGGAAGCATAGCCTCATTAACAGGTATTATGATAGCTTTTTCTCTCTGTTATTGGTTAGGTGGAAGGTTCCATCATGTTTTTATGAGGTTTGTAGGAAGAAAGCATGTTATTAAATTACAGAGTTTAAAGGATGAAGAAATCATTAGAGTTTTATTTACTATGAGGGTTACTCCAGGCTTTCCTATTGATGCTATAAGCTATGGAGCAGGGTTAGCAGGAATACCCTATAACAAATTTGTTCTAGGAAGTCTACTAGGAGTAGCTCCTAAGATTGTCCTATATACTTTTTTAGGAGATAATATTAATGATATATTTTCTTTGCAGGCAATAATAGCATACATTTCATTGCTTCTATTAGCGATTCTACCAACTTGGCTTCATAAAAGAAGCGATAAAACCCAAAGGTAATGACGTTTTAGCTAAAGCTAGTGATTAGAATCTGAAGAGACTACATTTGCAGAAAATGACGATAATAATCAATTTATGTAAGTGGAAAGTCCATAAAGAAATTTGCGTGTTTGAGGAAAAAAGGTTACTTTTTCTAATGGCAAGACCTTAAAGTTTCAAAATTTTATTGAAATGACAAGGAAACTTTGATATGATGATAGTGATAAAGGAATAACAAATAGCAATAAAAACATAAAAAATATATATTTTAGGTGTTTCATGGGAAACTTAAATGGGAAAGCGGTGAAATTCCGCTGCAGCCCCCGCTACTGTAAGTGAGGATGAAATCGACAACGGCCACTAAAAATTCATTTTGGGAAGGCGTCGAAAGTAAATTGATTCACAAGTCAGGAGACCTACCTAAAATTTGCAGCAGCCTTCGGAGGGAAGGAATGTTTGTGGTGCTGTAATAACAAAGGTTATTTTGGTACAGACAAATTTCCACTTTGATGTGGAAATTTTTTTATAGTACAAAGAAAAGACTTTGATACAATCAATGACTTTTACTAATAATGAGGAGGCGGTTTAATTGACAAAAGGATTATTCGTACTAGCACATGGGAGCAAGGCAAAGGAAGCAGATGAAACATTAATGGAAATTATGGAAATGATAAAAGAGAGAGAGATGAAAGAGTTTTCTTTGATAGGATTTGGTTCTTTACAGTTTTCAAAACCAACCTTTGAAGAAGGTATCGAAGACTTGATCCAAAGAGGAGCAAAGGAAATCGTTATTGTGCCTATGTTTCTTTTTAAAGGTAACCATATTCAAATGGATATACCAGAAGAATTAGAAGCTTTACAGAAAAAACATTCTGATGTTACTTTTGTTATAGGAAAACATATAGGAGCTGACAGGAGAATTGCAGAAATTATCGAGGAAAGAGGAAAAGAAGCAATTGGATGTACACTCTAGTAAGATAGAAGGTGATAGAAATGAAGGTAGTTGTATTTGGTATTACTCATAAAAACTCCACAATAGCCCTTCGAGAAAAGGTAGCTTTTTCTAAGACAAAGCTGCAAAAAGCCTACAATATTATAGAAAACGATGCTTTTGTAAAAGAAGCTGTGATTTTATCTACCTGTAATCGCAGTGAAATTATAGCAGTGGTAGAGGATCCACAGAAGGCAAAGACATGGTTTAAAGAGTTTTATAAGGATTTCTTTCAGCTAGAGGAAGAAGAAATTGAAAGCTACTATTTATTTAGAAAAGAGAGGGCAGCTGTAAAGTATTTATATGAGGTTTGCTGTGGTCTTGATTCTCTGGTCTTGGGAGAGGATCAAATACTAGGACAAGTAAAAGAAGCTCACCAGACAGCTATAGAACTAAAAAGTAGCGGAAAAATATTAAACAAGTTGTTTTTAGAAGCTATTACAACCGCTAAAGAAATCAAAACAAAAACCAGCATTTCTGAAAACCCTCTATCCATTAGTTATATTGCGGTAAAACAAGTAGAAAAACAATTGGGTAATCTTAGAGAGAAGAGTGTGTTAATTGTAGGATTTGGAGAGATGAGCAGGCTAGCTGTAGAACATCTCTTAGATAAGGGCGTTGGAAAAATATATATTTGCAATAGAAGAATTGAAACAGTAGAAGCTTTAATGGAAAAATATAGCAATATCCAATATATTGACTTTGATAAAAAGTACCAGGTGTTAAAGGATATAGATATTCTTATCAGTGCAACAGGAGCGCATCACTATGTTTATTATGAAAAAGAGTTTAGAGATTATTATCAAGGAGATAAACCCTTATGCATCGTTGATATTGCTCTGCCCAGAGATATAGATCCTGCTATTGGAGAGATGCAAGGAGTAAAGCTATTTCATATAGACCAACTAAGGGATATCGCAAATGAAAATTTGGCCTCAAGACAAAGTTTAATTGAAAATATACAGCAGTTGATTGAAGCAGCTATCAAAGACTATGAGGCCTGGTATCAATGTTTACCAGTGTATCCTAAAATAGAAGCTATAAAAAATTATAGCCAGCAATTGACAGACGAAGAATTAAACAAGATGTTTAAGAAACTTTCTCACATCCCTGAAAAAGATAGGGAAACGATTGAAATCATCGTAAGAAGTCTAGTAAAAAAAATGTGGAGAAAACCGATCTTGCAATTAAAGGATGCTGGAGTAAGGGGAAAGGGAGAAGAAATGGCCTCCTTTGTAGATGAGTTTTTAGGTTTATAAACTTACTAGAAGAAGGAGGCTAACGAATGTCCCTATATTATCCAATGATGCTGAAGATTCAAGGAAAGTTTTGTACTGTGATTGGTGGAGGAGAGGTAGCAGAACGTAAGGTAAGGACTCTGCTAAAGTACGAGGCAAAGGTAGTTCTTATTAGCCCTAAAATAACAGAGGGGCTACAAGGTTTAGTGGAGGAAAAGAAAATCACTTACAAAAAAAAGTATTATGAGTCAGGAGATTTGATAGGAAGCTATCTGGTGTACGCTGTGACTGATGATGCAGCAATCAATAAGAAGTGTGAAGAAGAGGCTAAAATGCATCAAATTTTGATTAATGTTGCTGACTCTCCTACTGCTTCCGATTTTATTGTACCCTCCTCCATCGAAAGAGGAAGTTTAACAATTGCCATCTCTACAGAAGGGAAAAGCCCTATGCTTTCCAGTAAAATTAAAAAAGAAATAGAAGAGATCTATACAGAAGGTTATGAAGAGATTGTAGATGTTTTAGGAGAAATAAGAGAAAGAGCCTTAAAAGAAATTCCCTCTATTAAGGACAGAAGGTATCTTTTTCGCTATCTAGTGCATGAAGTACCTTATGAAATAGATTCTCAGCAAAAACTTGAGGCTGTGAAGAAAGAAATGTGGAAGGTTTATGAAAGCTTAAAGCGGTTGTAAAAAAATACAAAATATAAGTTGAACTCAATAGAAGGCGTGATAATATGAGAAAAATTAAAATTGGTTCTAGGGCCAGTGAATTGGCACTAGTGCAGGCAGAAATGATTATGAAGATGTTGAAGGAAAAGTTTCCTCAATATGATTACGAAATCATAAAGATTAAAACCTTAGGTGACAAAATTTTAGACAAAACCTTGAGCAAAATAGGGGGTAAAGGGCTTTTTGTAAAAGAAATTCAAACAGCCCTATTGGAGGAAAGTGTAGACTTGGCAGTTCATAGCATGAAGGATATGCCAGCAGAATCTCCAGAAGGTTTAATGTTGGCAGCAATAACAGAACGTGAAGACCCTAGAGATGTATTGGTAACAAAAAGTGGGAAAGCACTAGAAGAGCTATCCACCAATGCTTCTATCGGTACCAGTAGTTTAAGAAGAAAAGCACAGTTATTAAATCTGAGAAAAGATTTGGTATTAAAAGATATAAGGGGAAATGTGGCAACCCGTTTAAATAAAATAGACACAGAAGGTTTAGATGCAGTGACTTTAGCAGCAGCAGGATTAAAGAGACTGGGGTATGATGATAGTAATTTTTATTATCTAGATATCGAGGCCTTTACCCCTGCGGTAGGACAAGGAGCTTTAGGCTGTGAAATAAGAAGAAATGACCAGATGCTTTATGATATGTTCCAAGAAATTAACCATAAGGAGACCTACAATTGTGTTATGGGAGAGCGGGTTTTTCTAAAACTCCTAGAAGGAGGATGTCATATTCCTATAGGCGCCTATGCACAAAAGGTAGGGGAAGAGCTATGGATGACGGGTATGGTAGCTTCTCCAGATGGTAGTGAAGTAATTCGTCATAAAGAAAAGGGAAATTTTGAGGATTTTCTTAAAATAGGAACAAAGCTAGCAGAAGAAATGGTGAAGCTTGGAGCAAAAAGGTTGCTAGCATCATGCGAAAATGAGAGAGGAGAGATTCTGTGAAGAAACCCTATGTATATTTAGTAGGGGCTGGTCCCGGGGATGAAGACTTAATCACTGTGAAGGGTTTGAAGTGTATTGAAAAAGCGGATGTGATTTTATACGATCGCTTAGCCAATGAAAACCTTTTACAACATAAAAAACTAGAGGCGGAAACCATCGACGTAGGCAAAGCTCCTCATCATCATGCATATACACAAGAAGAAATCAATCAGCTACTGGTTGCAAAAGCTAAGGAAGGAAAAATTGTCACCAGATTAAAGGGGGGAGATCCCTTTGTATTTGGCAGAGGGGGAGAAGAAGCATTAGCTTTATATGAAGAAAACATCCCCTTTGAGGTAGTGCCAGGGATTACTTCTGCTATAGCAGTCCCTAACTATGGAGGCATTCCAGTAACCCATCGTCATGTCAGTACTTCTTTTCATGTTATAACAGGACATGAAGACCCTACAAAAGAAAATTCAGATGTCAATTATGAAGCACTAGCAAAACTAGAGGGAACTTTGGTGTTTTTGATGGGGGTAGGGCATTTAAAAGAAATAACAGAAAAGCTTATGTTCCATGGAAAAAGCAAAGATACGCCAGCGGCACTAATACATAGAGGTACTACCGCTAGACAAAAGACTGTAACCGGCACTCTTGAAAATATCCTAGAGGTGGCAGCAGCCAATAAGATCAAGGCTCCTTCTATTATTATTATAGGAGAAGTAGTAAACTTAAGGCAAAACTTAAACTGGTTTCAAACCTTGCCATTACAAGGAAAAAGAATATTGGTCACTAGAACAAGACAACAGGCCAGTGATTTATCTAGGCAATTAAAGGAGCTAGGTGGAGAAATTATAGAGTTTCCTACCATAAGCATTGAGGAACCAGAGGATTTTACTTCTATAGATAAAGTATTAGAAAACCTAACTGGTTTTCAGCATATCATTTTTACCAGTGTAAATGGGGTAAAAGCATTTTTTAATAGATTGAAGGAATTAAAAATAGATATTCGCTCTATAGGGTTAGCAAAAATCACGGCTATTGGATCCGCAACAAAAGCAGCCTTAGAAGACAAAGGTGTTTTAGTGGATCTCTTACCAGAGGTTTATACGGCAGAGGGAATCCTAGAAGCTGCCCAAGGAAAAATCAAAGAAGGGGAAAGGGTACTTTTACCTCGAGCAGATATTGCTAGAAGAGCATTGACTGCTGGACTTAAGGAGATGGGGGCTATTATAGAAGAAGTTGATATCTACAGAACAGTGATCCCTACCTGTAAAAGAGAGGATTTGATAGAGATATTGAAGAACTCCCTAGACTATATTACCTTTACTAGCTCTTCCACAGCAAAAAATTTCCTGGAAATATTGGGAGAAGAAAACAAAAATTTATTAAATGGCGTGAAAATAGCTTCTATAGGCCCTATTACAGGAAAAACGATTGAGGATTTAGGTTTATCTGTGGATATACAGGCAGAGCATTATACGATAGAAGGATTAGTAAGTAGTATAAGGGAGGAATAATATGGAGGCTTTTAAAAGATCCAGACGTTTGAGAAGTAGTGCTGAAATAAGAAGCTTAGTTAAAGAAACCCAGGTGCATATCTCTGACTTAATCTACCCTATGTTTGTCCTTCACGGGGAAAACATAAAAAAAGAAATTACAAACTTGCCAGGACAATACCATTACTCTGTTGATCAATTAAAAGAGGGGGTAGCGGAAGTTGTAGAATTGGGTATAAAAGCCATCGTACTCTTTGGTTTGCCGGAGAAGAAGGATGAAGAGGGTTTAGGGGCCTATGATGCTAATGGCATTGTGCAGCAGGCAGTAAGGGAAGTTAAAAGACACTACCCTAACCTTTTAGTTATTACTGATGTGTGTCTTTGCCAGTATACTAGCCACGGACACTGTGGGCTTGTAAAGGATGGGATTGTGCTTAATGATGAAAGCTTAGAAAAATTAGCTCAAACAGCACTATCTCATGCTGAGGCGGGGGCTGATATGGTGGCACCCTCTGATATGATGGATGGAAGAGTAGGGAAGATTAGAGAGGTGCTAGATAAAAACAATTTTAAACATATACCTATTATGAGTTACAGTGTGAAATATGCCTCAGCATTTTATGGTCCCTTCAGAAGTGCTGTCAATAGTGCCCCGCAGTTTGGAGATAGAAAAACCTATCAAATGGACCCTGCAAACCGTATAGAGGCATTAAGACAGGTAGAGGCAGATCTAGAAGAGGGGGCAGATATCATTATGGTAAAACCTGCCTTTGCTTACTTAGATATCATCAGAGAAGTAAAAAACAACTATCCTGTTCCTATAGCTGCCTATCATGTAAGCGGTGAATATGCTATGATTAAAATAGCTGCAAGAGAAGGCTTATTAAAGGAAGAAGAAAGTATGGTAGAGACTTTGACTGCCATAAAAAGAGCTGGAGCAGATATGATTCTAACTTACTTTGCTAAAGATATGGCAAAGTGGATAAGGAGGAATAGCTAATGAAACTGGAGAAATCTACAGAGCTTTTTCAAGAAGCTAAAAAAGTTATGCCGGGAGGCGTAAATAGTCCAGTAAGGGCCTTTTCATCAGTGCAAATGGACCCTCCTTTTATTAAAAAAGGAGAAGGTACCTATATCTATGATGAAGACGGGAATCAATATATTGACTATGTAGGCTCCTGGGGACCATTGATTTTAGGGCACTGCCATCCAGAGGTAGTAAAGGGTTTAAAAGAAGTGGTGGAAACTGGCACCAGCTTTGGTGCCCCAACAGAAATAGAAATAAAAACAGCACAGCTGATCGTTGAAAGCATTCCTTCCATTGATATGATTAGAATGGTTAATTCTGGAACTGAAGCTACTATGACGGCTTTAAGACTGGCAAGAGGATACACTGGCAGAAATAAGATCGTAAAGTTTAACGGTAACTACCATGGACATTCTGATAGCTTACTGATCAAAGCAGGCTCCGGTGCATTAACCCATGGTGTCCCCAACAGCCCAGGGGTACCAGAGGATGTTGTGAAAAATACTATTACTGCTATATATAATGATATAGAAAACATAGAAGAGATTTTTAAAACCTATGGGGAAGATATAGCAGCGGTTATTGTAGAACCTATAGCAGGAAATATGGGGGTTGTACCTCTAACACAGGAATTTGCTGATCGGCTTAGAAGTATTACAGAGGCGTATGGAAGTTTATTGATTTTTGATGAAGTGATGACAGGTTTCAGAGTAGCTTTTGAAGGTGCTCAAAGTCTTTACAACATAAAACCAGACCTTACTTGCTATGGAAAGATCATAGGTGGAGGACTACCAGTGGGGGCTTTTGGAGGAAAGAAAGAAATCATGTCTAAGTTGTCACCTATGGGACCAGTATATCAAGCTGGAACATTGTCCGGCAATCCTTTGGCAATGATGGCAGGTTATACAACTTTGAAGATTCTGAAGGAAAATCCCCAAATCTATAAGGATTTAGATAGAAGAGGACAGATATTGGCAGAGGGATTGAAAAGCATTGTAGAGGAATTAGGAATGAAAGCCTCCTTTAACCGTGTAGCCTCCATGCTTTGTATGTTTTTTACTGACAAGCCGGTAGTAAACTTCGAAGCAGCACTAACCTCTGATACAGACAAATATGCTCTTTATTTCAGAGAAATGTTAAAGAGGGGAGTATACTTAGCACCTTCCCAATTTGAAGCTACTTTTATCAATGCGGCTATGGGGGATGAAGAGATTAAGAAGACCTTAGAAGCAGCAAAAGAAGCTTTATTAGAAGTAAAGAGGTTAGGATAAGATGAAGACCTTTAGCGGTTTTTTATTAGCAGGAACCCAAAGTGGTGTAGGAAAAACCACAATTTCTACGGGAATTATGGGGGCACTTAAGAAAAGAGGATTATCGGTAAAACCCTTTAAGGTAGGCCCTGACTATATAGACCCACAATTTCATCATTATGTTACAGGAAATCCTTCTAGAAACTTGGATGGCTATATGCTGGAAGAGGAAACCCTTAAAGCTTTATTTTATAAAAATCTTGCGGCCACGGATATAGCTGTAGTAGAAGGTGTAATGGGACTTTATGACGGTAGGGGCATAGAAAAAGATCAAGGAAGCTCTGCTCATATAGCAAAGATTTTAAATCTTCCTGTAATTTTAGTTATAAACGGCAGTGGAATGTCCTCAAGTGCTGCAGCGATGGTATTGGGCTATAAAATGTACGATAGAGATGTGGATATAAAAGGTATTATCATTAACAATGTTTCTGGAGAAAAGCATTATTCTATTTTAAAAGAAGTTATAGAAAGAGATACCGATACAAAGTGCATTGGCTACTTAAACAAAAATGTAAACATTGAGCTAAAAAGCAGGCATTTAGGTTTGATCCCTTGTGGAGAGGTGCCGGAGCTTCAGAAAAAGGTAGATGAAGTGGTGGAGATGGTGGAGGAAACCATTGACATAGAGGCTCTTTTAGGATTGGCAACGCCTATGGAGGCAGTTAAAGCTCCTGAAAAAAACTTAGACAAAAATTTAACAATTGCCTATCCCTATGATGATGCTTTTAATTTCTACTATCAAGATAACTTGGATTTATTAAGAGAGTTAGGTTGCAATTTAGTTTCCTTCAGTCCTTTAAAGGATCGATATTTACCGGAAAAGATTCATGGTATTTATATGGGAGGAGGATTCCCAGAGGTTTTTGCAAAGGAACTAGAAGACAATCACAGTATTCGGCAGGCGATTTATAAAAAGGCACAAGAGGGACTTCCGATTTATGCTGAATGTGGAGGCTTCATGTATTTATCTAAAGGGATTCAAACTTTTGAAGGAAGCTACCATGAAATGGTAGGTATTTTTGATACAGCAGCGGAAATGACAAAAAGACTACAACGTTTTGGCTATTGTGAAGTAACAACGAGGGAAGATAGCAAATTTTTTAAGAATTCTTTTACAATAAAAGCCCATGAGTTCCATCGAGCTGTTGTAAAGGGAGAGGAAGATCATTATATTTACGATGTAAAAAAAACAAAAGACAATAAGGTCATAGATCGCTGGAACTGTGGGCAGGAAAAGTACAATTGTATAGGGGCTTTTCCCCATATACACTTTTATAGTAATCCTTGTTTCGTAGAGAGTTTTATAGAAAGGTGTCAGGTTTATAAAAAAATGATGGAATAGAGGGGGATTTCTATGCTTCAGCAGCATATGAGAAAAAAGTATAACATTAAAACAATGACACAAATAGCTATGTTAATTGCTCTAAGTATGATTGGTGCTACGATAAAAATTCAAGGTAGTATTGCTTTTGACTCTATGGCAGCATTTTTTGCAGCCTTATACATTGGACCTTTGGCAGGGGGCATGGTGGGAGTATTAGGGCATTTATTATCCGCTGCAACTGCGGGATTTCCTATGACAATACCTATGCATATCTTGGTAGCTTTTCAAATGTTGGTCTTTGTTTATGTGTTTGGATGGGTATACACGAAAGCTCCTAGTTGGGTTGCTATTCTAATAGGTACTTTTTTAAATGGGCCTGTAGGTGCACTTTTAGCAGTACCTGTTTCTTTGATGTTAGGTTTTGGAGGATGGCCTCTATTTTTAATGATTTGGATGCCTCTAACCATCGCTTCTTTTGCAAATATTGTATTGGCTACAGTTGTCTATAAGACTATTTCAAGGGGGAAGAGGTAGTGAAGGTTAAAAGATTTAGAGATTTAACCATCATCGACCATACAACAGATAAACTTCTTGTCATAGCCTGCGACTCCTGCGGTGCCGTAGGGAATAAAGAGCAAGATATCGTAAAGGTCATGCCTGAGATTGTAGGGTATTATACAACACGAGTACCCTTGATGGAGGTGCTGTCAGTAGGTGCTGAAATTTCTACTGTTATCAATACTTTGTCTGTAGAGATGGAGCCTACGGGAAGACAGATTATACAGGGCATTGAAACCTTACTAAAAGAGGCAGCCATCGATGCTGCTTGTTTAAACGGTAGCACTGAAGAAAACTTTAAGACTTGTCAGACGGCTATGGGTGTAACCGTTGTAGGAGAAGTGGCAAAGGACAAAATCAGGGCAAATGCCTCTCAAAAAGGTGATCACATAGTAGTAGTAGGGATTCCTAAGTTTGGAAATGAAATATCTGAAACTTTTCATCCTGAAATTTGCAGTCTGAAGGATCTTCAGAATCTTTTAAGAATGAAAGAAGTAAAGGAAATTTATCCTGTAGGATCAAAGGGCATTTTATATGAGAGCCACTACTTGGCTAAGGAAAACCAGTTGGATTTAGAAATTTTTAATAATGTTTCGGTAGATCTTAAAAAGTCAGCAGGTCCTGCTACAGTTATGATATTTACCATAGAAGCTAAAAACCTTTCAAGTGTTCAAAAAATAATCAAAACTCCCCTACAAATTATAGGGAAGTTAATATAAAGAGGATAACAATATTTATAGTATGTGGAGAGCAGGGTGATGACATGACGATTGAGGCAATCTGTCCCGCTTCTTGTGGTGAATTGCTACAGGGTTATATAGAAGGGGGAGAAAAGCTGATTTCCTATAGCATCAACTTATTTAGCAAAGTAATTATTGAGGAAGAGCAGAAAAAAAGTAAAGAAAAAGCATGGAAAAACTATTCTAAAGCTTACAAAATGTTGGAGCAAGTCTTCCAGTACTATGGCTATCATCAAAGAGAAGCTGAGCATCTTTACTTACAAATTGAATCTGCCATTCCCATAGCTAAGGGGATGGCTAGTAGTACAGCGGATTTAGCTGCTACTGCTGTAGCAACTGCTAATTATTTAGGGAAAAACATTTCAGAAGAAGAGGTAGCGAAACTATGTATCAAAATAGAACCTACCGATAGTACAGTTTTTTCTTCGATAACGCTGTTTGACCATTTAAAGGGCAGCTTTACAAAACAGTATGGCAACATTCCAAAATGCAAAGTGCTCCTTCTAGAAGGAAAAGAGAAGATTGATACCATAGATTTCCGTAAAACCGATCGCTCTAGTTACCTTAGAGAAAACGAAAAAGAGATGAAAAAAGCCCTACAATGTTTTGAAGAAGGGATAAAAAACAACAGTTTAAAACAGATAGGAAAAGCAGCTACCATCAGTGCATTTGCAAATCAAAGTATTCTCTACAAAGAAGGCTTAGAAGAGATCAATGCGTTAAGTGAAAAATTGGGGGCTTATGGTATAAACGTAGCCCACAGTGGCTCTGTGATAGGTATATTGTACAATGAAGGTAGTTTTGATCAGGAAAAGTTCTGCTGGTCAATAAAGAAAAAATCTTATATGAAAAATTATTTATCTATTGTAAGCTATAATATGATCCCCGGTGGAGGAAAAATAGTCAACACATAAATGGAAACTTAAAGGGAGAGAGAAAAGTGGAATATATTAAAGACCCAATGGAAATTGAAAAGAAGAGTTTTGAAATCATTACTGAAGAATTAGGCGATAAAACCTTTCCAGAAAGAGAAGGAAAAATTATAAAGAGAGTAATTCATACAACTGCTGATTTTCAGTATGGTGATATTACAAAGATCAGTGACAATGCGATTGATTCAGCCATTAAAGCCTTAAAAGAAGGTTGTAGCATCTATACAGATACCAAAATGGCCATGGCAGGAATCAATAAAAGAGTTTTAAAGGAATTGAATAGCGATATATACTGTTTGGTGGATGATGCTGAAGTAACCAAGGACGCAAAGGAAAGAGGGCTTACCCGTTCCATGGTGGCGATGGAAAAGGCAGTAGCAGACAGTAAAACAAAAATCTTTGTTATCGGCAATGCTCCCACTGCATTATTTCAATTATGTCAGTATATAGACGAAGGAAAAGTTCAACCTAGCTTAGTGGTAGGTGTGCCAGTGGGTTTTGTAGGGGCAAGGGAATCAAAAGATGAGTTATTAAAAAGAAATGTTCCGTATATTACTACTGTAGGAAGAAAAGGTGGTAGTACTGTGGCAGCTGCTATAATTAATGCCCTTCTATATATGACAAAATAGGAGAAGGAAACTATGGAAAAATATGTAGTGAAAAATGGAAAAAAGCTGCGATACGGATATACCACGGGATCTTGTGCAGCGGCAGCCGCAAAAGCAGCCGCACAGATGCTTCTAGAGGGAAGGGATTTAGAGAGCATTTCTATCTCCACACCAAAGGGCTGGGATTTGAACTTAACTGTGTTAGAAAAAAAAAGAGATAATGAAGGTGTAAGCTGTGGTATAAAGAAGGATGGGGGAGATGACCCTGATGCAACCAATGGTCTTGTTATCTACAGCAGGGTTAAATGGAGGAAAGATACAAAAATCAATATTGATGGGGGCATAGGGGTAGGGAGAGTGACAAAAAAAGGCTTACCCATCCCTGTTGGTAAAGCTGCCATTAACCCAATACCATTACAGATGATAGAAAAAGAAATAAGACAGGTTATAGGAGAGAACAAAGGTGTAGATGTGGAGATTTTTATTCCTAAGGGGGAAGAAATTGCAGTCAAAACCTTTAATCCTCGATTAGGAATAATAGGAGGAATCTCTATACTAGGAACCTCTGGCATTGTAGAACCCATGTCTGAGGAAGCTTGGAAGGAATCCTTAGCATTGGAGATCTCAGTGGCAAAGGAAGAAGGCTTGGAAAAGTTGATTTTTGTTCCAGGGAACTATGGTAGAGATTTAATCAAAAACAACTATGATTTTGATGAGAAGTATGTAATAAAAACCAGCAATTTTATAGGATTTATGCTGGACCAAGCTATGCACCACAATATAAAGAAAATTCTTCTAGTAGGGCATATAGGAAAGTTGATTAAGGTGGCAGGAGGAATTTTTCACACCCATAGTAAAATAGCTGACGGCAGAAGAGAAATCCTAGCAGCTTATTTAGGTATATTAGGTGCTAGTCCTCTTGAAATAAAAAGTGTCTTAGAAAGTAATACAACAGAAGAAGCTGTAACACTGATTCAAGGGATGAAAAAAGAAGAGATTTTTTCCCTATTAGCTGAAAAAATCACAGAAAAAGCCTTAGAACGCACCTTTAAAGAAGTAGAAATAGGGACCATTATTTTTTCTATGGAACACGGGGTACTGGCTACCTGTGAAGAAGGCAAAAAGCTACTGGAGGAGTTTAAGCGATGAAGAAAATATGGGTTGTTGGCATAGGTCCAGGTCATAGGGATTATATATTACCGGCTGCCTATAGGGCTGTAGAAAATAGTGATATTTTGATAGGCGGTAAACGACACTTAGAAATCTTTCATGAATATCAAGGAGAAACCTACCCTATTACAAGTGATTTAGAAGCTGTTGTAGACTATATCAAAAAACATAGAGAGAAGAGAATTACCCTTATCCTTTCTGGAGATACAGGTTTCTATAGCATGTTAACCTATATGAAAAAACATTTTTCTAAAGAGGAGCTAGAAGTCATACCAGGAATCAATTCCTTGCAGTACTTGTTTAGTAGAATAAAAGAAACTTGGCAGGAGACACCGCTTTTAAGTCTCCACGGGAGAGAAGAAAACTTTATAGAAAAGCTGAAGACATATAAAAAAATAGGACTTCTTACAGACCAGATTAATACGCCAGAAGCCATAGCCAAAGCCTTAATAGATAGCGGACTTACAGAAGCAGATATGGTGGTAGGGGAAAATCTATCCTATGAAGAAGAACGAATCGTTGAGGGTAAGCCAGAGGAAATTATAAGGAATGCCCCGTATAAAATGTCAGTGGTGGTGATTTTTTATGGATAAAAAATGGGAATACAATGGGTTCGGCATACCAGATGATTACTTTGTAAGGGGAAAGGCCCCCATGACAAAGGAAGAAGTAAGGGCAGTGGTACTGGGAAAACTAAGGTTAAAAGAGGATCACATTTTTGTGGATGTAGGAGCAGGTACTGGTTCGGTATCTATAGAAGCAGCTTTAAAATTATCTAAAGGAAAAGTCTATGCCATCGAATATAAGGAGGAAGCCCTTAACTTGCTGGCAGTCAACGGCAAGGCTTTTGGGGTAGAAAACTTAGAGATACTAAAGGGCCGTGCTGAAGAAGAGTTGAAAAAAATCACATACTTTGATAGAGTTTTTGTCGGTGGAAGTGGTGGAGAAATACATTGGATTATAGATTATGCATTAGAACATCTTTCTGAAGAAGGAAGAATAGTTGTTACTGCAGTCACCCTTGAAACCTTAACAGAAGCCTTTAAAGCTTTGAAAACAAAGGAGTTTAAGGATGTAGAAGTAGTATCAGTAAGTGTTTCTAAAGGGCGTTCCACGGGAAACTATACCTTGATGGAAGCTCAAAATAATATCTATGTTCTTTCTGCTACAAAAAGGTAAGTTCAACAAGTTGTATATGTGGTGAAGTTAATTAAATTTAAACCTTAACGAAACAATGTGAAGGGTTTTCCAACAGGATAAGGGGTGACTTTATGAAGGGAAAGTTATATGGAATAGGTGTAGGACCAGGAGATCCTGAGTTATTAACCTTAAAAGCAGTGAAAGTATTGAAGGAAGCAGATCTTGTTATTTGTCCAAAGGGAAAAAAAGAAGAAGATAGTATTGCATTAAAGATTGCAAAGGAGCATGTAAACCCAGCAGCAGAAACAAAGGCTTTGGTCTTTCCTATGGTTTACTGTCAAGAGACATTGGAAAGTCATTGGAATGAAAATATTAACATCATATCTGATGCTTTAGATAAAGGAAAAAAGGTAGTATTTTTAACTTTAGGAGATGCTTTATTATACAGTACTTATATTTATATACTAAAAGCATTAAAAGAAAAAAATTATGATATTGAGACTATACCTGGCATTACATCCTTTAGTGCCACCGCCAGCAGGGTGAACCTGCCCTTGACAGAGGGTGACGAAACATTAACTATTCTTCCTTTAATTAAAGAAGAGGAAAAGGTTGAAAATATTTTAAGTATTTCTGATAACTTAGTGGTGTTAAAAGCATCCCATGACCCTAAGGGTTTAGCGGAAAAATTAAGGAAGCAAGGTTTAGAAAATAACTTTGTTATGATATCTAAATGTGGACATGCTGACGAAAAAATTACTAGAGATATAAGAGACTTAGAAGAGGAAAAAGTCCCTTACTTATCAACGATTATTATCAAAAAAGGAGAGGGTTTTCATGACTAATGTCTATTTTATAGGAGCTGGACCAGGAGATCCAGAACTAATTACCCTAAAGGGACACAAAAAAATTCAAGAAGCAGATGTAATTATCTATGCTGGATCTTTGGTAAACCCAGAAGTATTGGGAAATAGAAAAGAAACCGCAGAAGTGCATAATAGTGCATCTATGACCTTGCCAGAAGTAATAGAGGTAATAGAAAAAGCGGTTAAAGAAGGAAAAACTGTTGCAAGAGTACATACAGGAGATCCAAGTATTTATGGAGCCATTAGAGAGCAGATAGATCTTTTAGAGAAGCAAGCCATCACTTATGAGGTGATTCCCGGTGTCAGTTCCTTTGTTGCTTCAGCAGCTCAGCTGAAAAAGGAATTTACATTACCGGAAGTTTCCCAAACGGTAATTTTGACAAGGATGGAGGGAAGAACCCCTGTTCCAGCAAGAGAAAGCCTTGCATCTTTAGCCAGCCACCAAACCTCTATGGCGATTTTTTTGTCAGTACAAGCTATAGAGAAAGTAGTAGAAGAGCTATTAACAGCATATCCTTTAAACACACCAGTGGCAGTAGTACAAAAAGCTACTTGGTCAGATCAGCAAATTGTTGAGGGAACCTTAGAGAACATTGCTCAGAAGGTAAAAGATGCAGGAATTAAAAAGACAGCTCAGATTTTAGTAGGAAATTTCTTGGGAAATGAGTACGCTCTTTCTAAATTATACGATGAGAACTTTACCCATGAATATAGAAAAGGTAAAGAGTAAATGAAAGTAGCTATTTTAACTGTAACAAAAGGGGGAAGGGCATTAGGATTGCAGTTAAAAAGTCACCTTCCCCAAAGCCAGTTGTATGTGCTTCCTAAGTTTTATGAAGGGGAAGAAGGCATTTATCCTATAGACCCCGACTTAAAAACTTTAGTAGGAGAAATTTTTCATACAGTAGATCAGTTGATTTTTATTATGGCTACAGGCATTGTTGTTAGGCACATTGCCCCTCATTTAAGAGATAAAAGGCAAGATCCTGGGGTATTGGTAATAGACGAGAAGGGCACAAATGTCATCAGTTTATTATCAGGACATATTGGTGGAGCCAACAGTTTTACCCTTAAGATAGCTGATTTGTTGGGGGCAAATCCCGTCATAACTACAGCATCAGACGTTAGAGAAACAATGGCAGTGGATACCTTAGCACAAAGCTTAGGCTGTAGGATTACTGATTGGCAGTTAACAAAGAAAATAACCGCTCACATCGTTAATGGTGGGAAGGTGGGTATTTATTGGGATAAATCTTTTTCTATAAAGCTCCCAGAAAGCTATGAAAACTTAGAGAAATTTGATGACCTTTATCATCAGACCTATGGCATCTATGTTGGAAACCGATGCATAACGTTACAAGGAAGTAACCTTCTACAGTTGTATACGCAAAATATAGTTATAGGGATTGGTTGTAGGAGAGGTATTGATGCAGCAACGATTTTGGAGGAGATAAAAAGCTCCCTGAAAGAAGTAGGTAAGAGAATAGAAAGCCTTAAGAAATTAGTAACAGTAGACGTAAAAAAGGATGAAGAAGGGTTACTAGAAGCTGCTAGGATACTAAATATTCCTTTGGAAATTATTGAAAGACAGAAAATAGCAGAGGTAGAGGGTTTGTTTCAGGCCTCCTCCTTTGTAAAAGAAACTATTGGTGTGGGATCTGTTAGCGAACCCTGTGCTTATTTAGGTAGTGGTGGAGGAAACTTGATCTTAAAGAAAAGAAAAAATCAAGGTGTGACTATCTCAATAGCTGAAGAGGAAGAAGGGAGATAAAAGAATGGGAAAAGTATTTGTAATTGGTATAGGACCTGGAGAAGAAAACTACATGGCCCCGGCTGCTAAGGAAGGAATTATCTCCAGTGACGTTATTATAGGGTATAAAACCTATATAGATTTAATACGCCCCTTCACAGAAGGGAAAAAAGTTATTGATAGTGGTATGAAGAAAGAGATAGAAAGGTGCAACCTAGCTGTTGATTTAGCTGAAGAGGGAGCTACAGTTGCTCTAGTAAGCAGTGGAGACCCTGGTATCTATGGTATGGCAGGAGCTCTATTGGAGGTAAAGCATGAGAGAAAAAGCCCCATAGAGGTTGAAGTAATTCCAGGAGTGACAGCTGTCAGCGCAGCGGCAGCAGTGTTGGGGGCTCCCTTAATGCATGATTTTGCAGTAATTAGTCTAAGTGATCTATTGACAGACTGGGAAGTTATTAAAAAGCGACTTGCCTTAGCAGGAGAAGGAGACTTTGTTATAGCTCTTTATAATCCTAAAAGCAAAGGAAGAGTTACACAGATAGAGGAAGCTAGAAATATATTGCTGCAGCATAGAAAAAGCACCACACCGGTGGGCATTGTTCGAAATGCAAGACGTCAAGGAGAAGAAATGGTCATTACTACATTAGAAGAAATGTTAACGCATCCCATCGACATGTTTACTATGGTGATCATTGGTAACAGCAATACCCTTGTTCAAGACGGAAAAATGGTTACACCTAGAGGATATCATCTATGATTCTAGCTTTATGTGGTACTAGTGAAGGAAGAGAACTGGTGGAAAAGCTTCTTGAAAAAAAACTTGAAGTAATAGCCACTGTTACCACCACTTACGGAGGTCAATTATTAAAAAAGGGTTTTCAGGTGGAGGTGCTAGAAGAAAAGTTAGATAAAGATAAGATGAAAGAGCTAATTGAAAAAAAAAATATTCAGCAGGTAGTAGATATTACCCATCCTTATGCTGAAAATATTTCTAGACTGGCGATGGAGGTATGTAGAGAAAAAAAGCTTTTTTATTTTCGCTATGAACGACCAGAAACCCAGTGCTATGAAGAAGAAGGCAAGAAGCTATATTGGGCCAATGATTTTTATCACGCAGCAAATGTGGCAAAGGATTTTGAAGGAAAAATTTTCTTGACAATAGGAAGCAATCAACTTCCTATTTTTACAAAAGAAATAGAAGTAAATAAGCTGGTGGCTAGAGTGCTACCTTTATCTTCTGTGATTAAGGGTTGTGAGGATCAAGGCTTTACACCGGATAATCTTATTGCTATGAAGGGTCCCTTCAATAAAGAATTAAACAAGCAAATGTTTAAAGCCTATGAAGCTGCTGTTGTGGTTACAAAGGATAGCGGGAAAGCAGGAGGAACGGAAGAAAAAATTGCTGCTGCCAAGGAATTAAACATTCCTGTTATACTAGTAAAAAAACCTTCTATAGCTTATGGAGAAGTTGATCATGATATAGACGCATTGGTGAATAAAATTACCTCTATTTACTCAAAATAAACTATACGCAAGTAATAGCAGAATTACTTAGTATAATTTTTTGTACAAAAGGAGGTAAATATAAATGAACGAAGAAGTGAAAAAAGATATGGGTCAGTTGAGCTATGCTAACTTAACTGATGATCAGGTAAAGAGATTAATGATGGTAGAGGATGAAATCAACCAAAACCGTCAAGAAAAAGTTTACTTAATGGCTTTTGCAAATAAACTTTAATTACTTAATACTTATAACTTTTGACAAAAGGGAAGCTTTCCCTTTTGTTTTTTTAGTACTATTTTACCACTCACAAAAAGTAGGAATTTTAAGTTTTTTGTAGAATTTTAAAAACTATACAGAATAAATAACAAAAAATCATGTTTTTCAAAAAATTTACAGTTAAAAAGAAGGAATTATGTTGACCGCTGACGAAGCTACTACAAAGCTACTTTTGGGAGAGATAAAATATGTTGAATAATGCAATTAATATAGCTTTTTTAATAATTATAACAATACCTATATTACTTTTTATTTTGACGTTGGTAAGGATTGTAGGAGAGGATATGAAGGCCTCTATCAAGCACAAACCCTCGTCTCCTTTTGGTACACATCAAGCAAAAAAACAAGTAAAGAAACAAAAAACAGTGCACCGGCTTAGAAAGGTAAAATAATCTTTTTCTTTTATTAACAATGTACTAGGATTGTGAATAGAATAGAAGATATAGGGCTACAATCAAAATAAATAAATTTTAATAAGGCTGGTGAATAAGATGACAGAAGAATTACAATGTTATATATGTGATGACGAAACCAGTACAGGTATTCTTCTATTAAACCAATATATATGTAGAAATTGTGAAGAAGAATTGGTGAATACACCAGTGGAGCAACTTAAATACGAAATATTTAGAAGAAAAATAAAAGATATTTGGAGACAATTTTTACAAGAAGCTTAAGATAACAAAGGGACTAGATAGTCCCCTTATTATTTTTCGAAATACTGTTTTTAAATGTTACTTCTTTTCTTGTTTTATCTTTGTCAGCATTGTATTTCTAGCAACTTCTTTTCTATGACTTTTCACTTCATCAATAGAAATATCTAACATATGAGAAATTTCCACATCAGACTTTTTAAGGTTATAGGCCTGTAAAAATGTTCTTAAGTTAGTAATTTTATTTTTCATTATGCCACCGTCCTTAATATTTTTTATTTGTGGCTGATTAACATAATTTAAAGTATTTCCCATAGACAGATATTGTCTATAGGTGTATTATTTCTAAAATACAAATGTTTTATACAAAAATAAAGGAAAAATAGCTTTTTTTCTAGAAAGAATAACAGTTGGATAGATAGAAAGAAGGAGTTATTTTGAAACAAACACCACTTTTAGATAAATTATTAAGATTACAAGAAGAAAATTTAACCTCTTTTCATGTACCAGGGCATAAAAATGGTAAAATATTTAACAAAATTAATTATAAAAATTTTAAAGAAGTTTTACCTAATATAGATACAACAGAAATTATAGGAACAGATTATCTCCACAATCCAAAGGAAGTCATTAAAAAAGCTCAAGATAGAGCCAGGGAAGTTTTTAAAAGTGAGGCTACCTTTTTTTTAGTGAATGGCAGTACTTCTGGTATTTATAGCATGATCATGGCAGCAACATCTCCAGGGGATAAGATCATTGTGGCAAGAAATTGTCATCAATCTGTTATTAATGCAACAATTTTGGGAGACTTAACCCCCATATATCTATACCCTGAAGTAGATGTCTATAGGGGAATGGCCTTAGGCGTTTTACCAGGGGAGGTAAAGAAGAGATTATTAGAACATCCCGATGCCAAGGCTGTGGTAATTACTTACCCTACTTATGATGGATTTGCTAGTGATCTAAAAGAAATAGCAAAAATTGTTCACCAACATGAAAAAGTTTTATTGGTAGATGAGGCTCATGGTGCACATCTGGGACTAAGCGAAAAACTACCTATGACAGCTTTGGAATGTGGAGCAGATGCAGTAGTACAAAGCACCCACAAGACATTACCAGCCTTCACACAAAGTTCTATGCTCCATATACAGGGAAATAGAGTAGACGTAGAGAAACTGAAATTTATGCTAAAGCTGCATCAAAGCAGCAGTCCTTCCTATTTATTAATGGCTTCCTTAGACTTAGCTGTCACAATTTATGAGGATAGAGGAAGGCAATTGATGCAGGAGCTCCTTGAACATATAGAAAACTTTAAAAACAAAGTCAAAAAGATGGGACAAGTGACTTTTTTAGAGGATGTAGTAATGGGTAAAGATTCTATAAAAGCAATAGATAGTACAAAACTTTGGATAAGCATGCAACAAAACAAAATCAATGGTCATTACCTAGAAAAAGAGCTTCGAAATCAATATAATATTCAAATGGAATTATCCAATAGGTATGGTATACTAGGCATCACTTCTATTGCCAATGACGAAGAAGACTTTCAAAAGCTGTATGATGCATTGAAGGGAATTTCAAAGCAAGAAGGTGAAGAAACCCTACAAAAGTTCCCCTTTTTTTCATATGTTTTGCCTAAACAAATTTTTACCCCTAAGGAAGCTCTTTATAAAGAAAAGAAGCAGGTGCCTTTGGAGAAAAGCAAGGGGTATGTTAGTGGAGAATATCTTATTCCTTACCCTCCAGGTATACCGATATTAGTTCCGGGAGAAGTTATTGAGGAAGAAGTCATTCTACACGCTAGGTCTATGGTAAAAAATGGAATGAAAGTATTAGGATTAAAGGATCATCAGTGGAAAACCATTGAGGTTTTAGTATAAAATTATAAGCGTTAACTTAACACAACTATTACCAAAATTCTCTAGAACTGTCATCCTGAGTGGAGCGAAGGATCTTGGAATAACGAAGGATGACAAATTATGGATTAAGTTAACGCTAATGGGTATAAAATTAGACTATAAAACAGGTTATCTATACAAGATAAATGGAGGTGATGGCATGAAAAAGGGTTTATTTATATCTGTAGAGGGATTAGACGGGGCAGGGAAGAGCACTCAAATGCAATATATGAAGACCTTTTTTGAAGGGAAAGGTTTAGAGGTACTGATCACAAGAGAACCGGGGGGAACTATAATAGGAGAGAAGATAAGGGGGATTATATTAGATAAGGAGTATAAAGAAATGGCGGCTACAACAGAGGCACTTTTATATGCTGCTTCTAGGGCACAACATGTGACAGAACTTATCTTACCTGCCCTAGGAGAAGGTAAGGTAGTATTATGTGATAGATTTGTGGATTCTAGCATTGCTTATCAAGGGGTAGGCCGACAATTAGGACATCATGCTATAAAAAGCATAAATGATTTTGCTACTCAAGGTTTAGTACCCAGCCTAACAATATTTTTTGATATTGCCCCAGAGATTACTTTACAACGAATTAGTACGAAAGAAGTAGATCGACTAGAGCAAGAAAAGATAGATTTCCATAAAGCTGTATACAATGCCTATATCGATTTAGCAAAGCAACATCCGTCTAGAATAAAAATAATAAAGGCTGATAGAAATATTGAAGGGATTAAAGAAGATGTAGAAAAATTATTAATAAAGATGATGGAGGAGGGGATTTTATGAAGTTAGTCGTGGCTATTGTCCATGATGAAGATGCAGCACGACTTATGGAGGAACTAACTAACAATAATTTTAGGATGACTAAACTAGCTACTACAGGTGGTTTTTTAAGGGCAGGAAATACTACGCTTTTAGTAGGTACGGAGGACGAAGAGGTAGATCGAGTAATAAGCATTATAAAAGACAATTGTGAGTCAAGAAAAGAAATGGTAGCATCCCCTGCACCGGTTTCAGGTCCAGCAGGTATTTTTATACCCTACCCTATAGAGGTCATGGTAGGGGGAGCAACGGTTTTTGTTATAGATGTAGAGAAGTATGTTAAGCTATAGAAAAGAGTGATGACAATATGGTTTTTGAGGCTGTATTAGGACAGGAAAAACTTATGAAAAACTTCGAAAAAACATTAGAGCAAAATGAATTGTCTCATGCATATTTAATAGAGGGTGAAAAAGGGCTAGGAAAAAGAAGCGTTGCTCTACAAATGGCAAAGGGGATATGTTGTAGATCTATTGGCCAGAAACCCTGTAATCAGTGCATTAGTTGTAAAAAGTTAGACCATAACAGCCATCCGGAGGTAGTTTGGATTGAGGAGGAAACTTCTATAAAAATAGAAGTCGTAAGAAACTTACAAAAGAACCTTCAGATGAAACCCTACGAGGGTAGTAGAAAAGTATATATTATTTGTGATGCAGATAAAATGACTCTACAGGCACAAAATGCTCTTCTGAAAACCTTAGAAGAGCCACCGGAATATGTCACGATTATTCTTTTGACTGCCAATAGCAATAGTTTATTACCTACTGTTACCTCCAGATGTCAAAGGCTAAAACTATTGCCAGTAGCACTGGAAAAGATAGAGAAATACTTAGTAGAGAAAAAAAACCTAGATAGCAAGCAAGCAAAAGTGATCGCTTCTCTTTCTAAAGGTATTCCAGGTAGAGGGTTACAACTGTTGGAGGATGAAGTTTTTCAACAGCGAAGAAAAAGAGTAATAAAGCTAACCAGAGATCTTGTTGACAAGAAAATTATTTATTTATTAGAAAATATTCAAGATCTTTATGAGGAAAAACAATTTATTGAAGAAATATTAGAGTTAATGATAGGATGGTATAGGGACCTCCTTTTATACAAGCACACCAACAAAGAGGCCTTTATTATAAATGTAGACGAGATAGAAGAGATCATGTATCAAAGTAGCAGACTTTCTTTAGAAAATATAAAAGAAATGATTTTTATTATAGATGAAGCAAAAAATAATTTAAGAAGCAATGTGAGTTTCCAGCTAAACTTAGAAACCATGCTATTACAACTGAAGAAAAAAGCAAATTAAATAGAACATCCTTTAGAAAAAATGGTATATTTTTTTCAGCATAGCATATTGCCGTAAAGTTTGATAAAATAAGAAAAGGTCAATATTTATTAGGAGGAATTTTCATGGTAACAGTTGTAGGCGTGCGGTTTAAAAAAGCAGGCAAAATCTATTATTTTAACCCTAAAGACATTAACATACAAAAAAATAACTGCGTTATTGTAGAGACCGCAAGAGGTATAGAGTTTGGAGAAGTGGTAGTTGGCCCTAAAGAGGTTTCCGAAGAAGAAATCGTAGCACCCCTAAAGGATGTTATCAGGGTGGTAACAGAGGAAGATCAACAACAACACTTTGAAAACAAACAAAAAGAAAAGGAAGCCCTTGAAGTATGCTTAGAAAAAATATCTAACCATCAATTAGACATGAAATTAATTGATGTAGAATATACCTTTGATAATAATAAAGTAATCTTTTATTTTACTGCTGATGGCAGAGTGGACTTTAGAGAGCTGGTAAAGGATTTAGCTGCTATTTTCAAAACCCGTATAGAATTAAGACAAATCGGGGTTCGAGATGAATCTAAAATGTTAGGGGGTATAGGTACCTGTGGCAAACCCCTTTGCTGTGCAACCTGGCTAGGAGATTTTGAGCCGGTATCTATCAAAATGGCCAAGGAGCAAAGTCTTTCTTTGAATCCTACAAAAATCTCAGGTATTTGCGGAAGGCTTTTTTGTTGTCTGAAATACGAACACGATATGTATCAAGAAATATTTGAAAAACTACCAGGTATTGGTTCTATCGTACAAACTCCTTATGGAGAAGGGATTGTCATAGAAACCAATGTACTACTGGAAAAAGTAAAGGTAAAAATAAAAAACCTCCAAGAAAACACAGAGGAATTAAAGCTTTGTAGTATGGAGGAAGTCACAAAAATCAAAGAAAAACGTAGCTTGAAGGAGCAACTAGAGGTTGTAGAAGAATTACAGGGTAACCTTAATGAAGAGTTAAAAGAATTGGAGGACTAAAATCATGTTAAAAAACAAATGGTTTGTTTTTATAATGATATTTATTTTTGTCCTCTCTGTACTAGGGGGATGCAATAGAAAAACAGAAGAAACAATAGAAGAAAACCCTTCTGTTGTGGAAAAAGAAGAGGCAGAAGAAGAGGCAATACCTATTGATTCTTCTGAAGAAGAGAACTCTCTTCAAAGGATCTTAGCCAGTAGACCAGGGATTTTAGCTTTTTGGGTCTCATGGAATGAAGAATCTAAGCAACAATTGGAGATACTAGAAAATGTATATAAGCTGGTAGAGGAGGATGTTGCTGTTCTAGGAATTCATGCCACAACATTTGATACAATGTCTAAAGAAGAGGTTTTCAAGGATCTGGAAGATTACACCTTTGAAATGTTACTAGACGAAGAAGGAGAAATACAAGAAACCTACTATGTAGGTAATTTTCCTACAATAGTCTTTTTAGATAAAGAAGGAAAAGTGGTTTATTCCTACACAACCTTAGTAGAAGAGGATGCTATTTTAGAGAAGTTAACCCTCCTATTAGAAAGTTTATAAAAAATTTACGATCATGGAGGTGCCAATCTCTATCAATGAAGGATTTACTAAAACAGTCAGAACGAATAGACGATTTACAAGTAAATGACTTGAAAATTATTCAAAATCCAGAAGGTTTTTGTTTTGGGATAGATGCTGTATTATTAGCTAACTTTGTAACACTGAAAAAAAATGCAAGGGTTGTAGATTTAGGGACTGGAACAGGAATCATACCAATATTATTGGCGGGAAAAAGCAGGACAAGTCATATAACAGCTTTGGAAATACAGGAAGAGGTAGCTGATATGGCAAGTCGTAGTGTCCGATTAAACCAACTAGAGGATAGAATTAAGATCCTACCTATGGACCTTAAAAAAGCAGAAGAGGTATTACCTGTCAATAGTTTTGATGTTGTTACATCCAATCCACCCTATATGCATCCAAAAGGTCTTTTAAATCCTGAAGATAGAAAGTCTATCTCAAGGCATGAAATAAAATGTAGTCTAGAGGAGGTTATTGCCGTAGCCTCTAGACTACTAAAACATTTGGGGAGGTTTTTTATGGTGCATCGTCCCCAAAGATTAGCAGATATTATGTATTACTGTAGACAGTACAAGCTAGAACCAAAGCAACTTCAATTTATTCATCCTACCTATGATAAAAAACCAAATTTACTACTATTAGAGTGTAGAAAAGCTGCCAAAGCGGAATTGAAAGTCATGGACCCTCTTTATGTTTATGATCAAGAAGGAAACTATACAGAGGAAATTCATAAAATCTACGGTAGAAAAGCTTTAGAGAAGGAGGATGAAGCTGTTGAGTAAAGGAAAGCTTTACATATGTCCCACTCCCATAGGAAATCTAGAGGACATTACTTTGAGGGTTTTACGAACACTGAAGGAAGTGGACATCATAGCTGCAGAAGATACCCGTCATACGATAAACTTGCTGAGACACTTCAGTATTCAAAAACCCCTAACAAGCTATCACGAGCATAACGAAAAAAATAAAAGTCAATATCTGATAGATAAATTGCTAGAAGGGGAAAGTATAGCCCTTGTTTCTGATGCTGGCATGCCAGGGATTTCTGATCCAGGAGAAGTACTAATAAAAGCCTGTATTCAACAAGATATTCCCTTCGAAGTTTTACCGGGGGCAACTGCCAGCATTTTAGCATTAGTGGCTTCAGGTCTATCTACAAGAAGATTTGCTTTTGAAGGATTTTTAGATCGAGATAGAAAGAAAAGAAAAGAAAGGCTAGAAAAAATAAAATTAGAAGATAGAACCCTTGTGTTTTATGAGGCTCCTCACCGTGTTGCGGATACACTACAGGATATGATAGATATTTTAGGCAATAGGGAGGCGGTAATAGCAAGGGAACTAACAAAGAAGTATGAGGAATTTATACGTGGAAGGTTAAACGAAGTCTACCAATACCTTCAAGAAAATCCTCCTAAGGGAGAAATGGTGCTGTTATGTGGAGGGATCAGTTTAGAAGAAGAGGTTCGTAGAGAACAGGAAACTTTTCAACACCTCACTATTAGAGAGCATATTTCTTCTTTTATGGAAGAGGGTTTAGAAAAAAAAGAGGCTATTAAGAAAGTAGCTAAATTGAGAAAAATACCTAAGTCTGATGTATATAAAGAATCCATAGATCTATAGATCTATGGACTCTTTAAAAAAGTTTTTACTTTGACAATGCTTCAATACAATCGCTACAGATATTTTTTGATTTATGTATGACAATACTTTTGGCATTACCACAAAAGACACATGCTGGCTCATATTTTTTTAATAAAATACTTTCACCATCCACATAGATTTCTAGAGCATCCTTTTCTGCAATATTTAATGTACGTCTTAGCTCAATAGGAAGTACAATCCTCCCTAGTTCATCCACTTTTCTAACAATTCCTGTTGACTTCAAATACTTGTCCTCCTTTAAAATTTTGTTTCCCCTTATTATCTTAATTCTATTCCCCAAAACAATAGATAGATATTTTTATACAAAATTCGACATTTATCTATTAAATAGTACCAAATATTCCATAAAAAGTCAACTGAAAAAGATTGTTAATAATATAACTATCATTGGAGAAGGTAAATTTATGCTATATACTAAAAATATAGATATGTGATTAGGAACTAGAGGAGTCATGGGGACGGCAGACTGCGTAAAAACTAACTTTATTCGGATTTTTGTCATTCTGAACGCAGTGAAGAATCTTGTGTTTTAGACCTTTAAGACCCATTCGCTACGCTCAGGGTGACAATTCTCACGCAGTCTGACGGTTCGTCTGGCAAGTATGTTTTTTATGTGCCTGAGGAGCTGTCCCCGTGGCGGAGCAGATGTGGTATCGCAGCAAGAATACATTTTTAGGAGCTGGTAGAATGAATACCGTGGTTGATCGTATTCTTCAATTAAGCAAAGAGGTGGATACAGAGATCTATCTGGTGGGAGGCACCATAAGAGATATATTATTAGATAGAAAAATGAAGGACCTGGACTTTGTAGCTCTTCATCATCCTAAAGTTATAGCAAAAAAAATTTCCAGTCAGCTAGAAGGAACCTTTATAGAGCTAGATAAAGAGAGAGAAATATATAGAATAGTACTAGAAGATAAAAGTACAATAGATATTGCAAAGGCAAAAGGAAATACAATAGAAGAAGACTTGTGCCAAAGGGACTTTACCATCAACGCAATGGCTTATGATTTGCGGCAAGGATGGCCAATAAGAAAAGAAGAAATTATAGATCCCCTTAAGGGCAGAAAAGATTTAGACGACAAAAGAATTTTACATACAGAAGAAAGGGTTTTTTACGAAGACCCGGTGAGGATGCTAAGAGCAGTAGCTTTTATGGCACAGTTAAAGTTTCAATTAGATCATAAAACACAGGAACTTATAAAATCAGAATCTGCTAGGATTGTTAGTGTGTCAGGGGAGAGAATAGCAGAAGAACTATTTAAAATATTAGCGGAGCCTATGACCTATTATTACTTTGATTTTATGGATAAACAGCTAAATCTATTAGAAAAAATCTTTCCAGAGATCATTGAAATGAAAACAATAGGTGAATGTAAGTATCATGTGGTAGATAGCTGGAAACATTCTATAAATACGATGAAAACTGTAGAAAGTTATATCTATGCCAATAAATTTTTTGAAGGTCATATAGGGCAAGCCTATGAGGAGCATACCAGTGAAAGAATAGCAGGCGGTCATAAGCGTTTACAGTTGTTGAAACTAGGAGCGCTTTTCCACGATATAGGTAAGCCTTCTGCCCGTAGGATTGACCACACAGGAAGAGTGCGATTTAGAGGGCATGAAATAACCGGAGCAGAGCTTATGAAGGAATATGCAGGAAAAATGAGGTTGAGTGGTAGGGAGAAGGAGATACTCTGTAAATATATAGCACTTCATATGTGGCCATTAGATTTATATAAGAAGAATGATGTAAGTGGGAAAACTTTATATAAATTATTTAATAAGATGGGAAGGGAAACCTTAGACATTTTATTGATAGCCTTAGGGGATATTGTGGCTACTAGAAAAATACTAGATCCAAAAGAAGAAATGGGTATGTTTAAGGTACATATAGAATATATAGCAAACAACTACTTAACTCGTTACAAACAGATAGAAAACATATCAACTATTATTAACGGAACAGAAGTAATGGAAATATTAAATATATCAGAGGGCAGTACTGTAGGAGAAATGTTAGAGGAAATAAGAAAGGCTATTTATTTCGGAGAGATAGAACCCACTAAGGAGGCCAGTATCCAATATATAAAAGATTTTTATAAAACTTTTAAAACTTAACCACTAGCGTTAACTTAAACCATAATTTGTCATCCTGAGGGAAGCAAAGCGGAGTCGAAGGATCTTAGCATTACCAAAATGACACTTGGAGAGAATTTTGGTAATAACTGTGTTAGGTTAACGCCTATGAAAATTTAACATAACTTAAGCAAAAAGAGGATCTATATTTAAGATCCTCTTTTTGCAGCTTCTCTGTACTGACTAACCATATCGTTTTTTAAATTCCAAAGTTTTTCTGAAAGGTCAACCTTGTAAAGCTGAGGACGAATTAATCGCTTATATTCAGGCCATAGGCTGTCCAACTCCTCAGCCACATAAGCCTTTATTTCTTTTACTGTTTTTCTTGGAACTACCAGTTTTCCATCTATATAAAGAGGTACTAACATTTCTCTTATCTTATAATTGGTAAAAGTTTTTGTCTTCCATGTGTAGGTAGGATGAAAAATTGTAAGAGGTTTACTAGTATCAATGGTTTCTTCCTCCAACATAATGAGATCCCCTTGTGCCTTATAATCATCGGCATGATAAATTCTAATAACTTTTTTATAACCTGGATTTGTGATCTTTTCTGGGTTTTCAGAGATTTTTATTTTAGGAAGCATCTCTCCGTTTTTTTCCATATAAGACAGCTTGTAGACGCCGCCTAAAGCAGGACATCCCTTAGAAGTAATAAGGTTGGTTCCTACTCCCCACCCAGTTACAGCAGCTTTTTGGATTTTTAAGCTGTAAATAATCTCCTCATCTAAATCACTGGAGGCTACGATAGATACATTTTCAAAACCAGCAGCATTTAAGATTTTTCGTGCTTCTTTAGAAAGATAAGCAATATCTCCTGAATCTATTCGGATACCCTTAGGCTCGTAACCTTGATCCCTTAACTCATTGAAAACAGTGATAGCATTGGGAAGACCAGTTTTCAATGTATCGTAAGTATCTACTAGAAGAAGGCAATTGTTGGGATAAGTAGCAGCATAGGCACGAAAAGCTTCTAACTCGGTATCGAAGCTTTGTATCCAACTATGAGCTTGCGTACCCACCACAGGAATATCAAACATCTTACCGGCTAAAACATTAGAGGTAGAGGAACACCCACCGATAACAGCTGCTCTTGCCCCATAGATACCAGCATCTGGCCCTTGAGCCCGTCTTAGTCCAAACTCAAACACAGGGTCTCCTTCAGCGGCTTCACATATCCTTGAAGCTTTGGTAGCGATAAGAGATTGGAAATTTACAATGTTTAGGAGAGCTGTTTCTATTAACTGAGCTTCTAGGCAAGAGGCTTTTACCCTTAAAATAGGCTCCCCAGGAAACATAATAGAGCCTTCAGGTACGGCATAGATGGTTCCGGAAAATTTAAAATCTTTAACAATCTTAAGAAAGTCATCGTCAAAGCCTAAGCCTCTTAAATAATTTAAATCCTCCTCTGTAAAGCTAAGGGTCTCAATGTAATCGATTACCTGTTCAATCCCAGCAATAATGGTATAGCTGCCATTACAAGGATTCTTTCTAAAAAACAAATCAAAAACTACAGTATCTTCATGAAGACCATGTTTTAAATAACCATTCATCATGGTTAACTGATAAAAATCTGTTAATAAAGCAAGATTTCTCATTTTATATCTTCCTTATCTAAATGTATTTGTCCCTATAAAAAGAACAATGTTCCATTAAAATAACCTATTAAGACTTATTATAACAGATTTTACAGAACAAATGATAAAAATTATAGAATTTCATCGCTTTATTTACAAAAATATCTAAATATTTACTCTAGTTAAAAAATTAACAAATGCTAGCTGAGGAAAAGCTTACTCGGTTACTGTAGTAAAGCATATAGGAAAAGCTCTTCGACATAAGATGTAATGGTGGAAGATAGCTTCTCAAGGTAAAGAGATAGATTGCAGACTGCGTGAGAATTGTCACCCTGAGTGTAGCAAATGGGTCTTAAAGCTCTAAAACACAAGATTCTTCACTGCGTTCAGAATGACAAAAATCCGAATAAAGTTAGTTTTTACACAGGGTAAAGGGGGATTTTTTATGAGTATAATATGGTTTGTTATGATTATTTTTGGTATGCTGATGGCGGTGATAGGTGGAAAGATAGAAATCATCAATGAAGTAATACTACAGGATGCACAGGAAGCAGTGGTGTTTGCTATTGGTCTTACAGGGATTATGGCTGTATGGTTGGGACTCATGAATATTGCCAAAAAATCTGGATTGATTGATAGTTTTGCATTACTGATGCGGCCTATTTCAAAACTGTTGTTTCCCTCAGTTCCTCCTAACCATCCAGCTATCAGCGCCATCATGATGAATATGGTGGCCAATATGTTTGGTGCAGGTAACTCTGCCACTGCACTAGGCATTAAAGCGATGGAGGAAATGCAAACCTTAAATAGAGATAAAAAGACCGCCACCAATGCTATGTGCATGTTTCTGGTGATTAATATGTCTTCTATACAATTAATTCCTTTAACAGTATTAAAGGTTCGTGCAGATGCTGGATCTTTGGTGCCAACAGAAATTATAGCAACCTCTTTGATTGCCACTACCATATCAACGATTGTCGGCATCTTTGTTTGTAAGATTTTAGAGGGGAGGGAAGCATGATGGTTATTTTAAGTATCTTTTCTTTAGCAGCTATTCCTATGATGATGACCATTATATTATTGCACGGATTAGTTAAAAGAGTAAACTTATACGATGCCTTTGTGGAGGGGGCGGCTGACGGTTTTAAAACCGCTGTAAAAATCATGCCCTACTTAATCGCTATTTTTATTGCCATTGGTCTGATGAGAAAATCAGGGGCCATGGATTTTTTAACACAGCTAATGACAAAACCTATGACTTTTATTGGTATCCCCGCGGAAGTGCTGCCTTTAGCCATCATTCGTCCTATCTCCGGCAGTGGTGCTTTAGCTGTACTACAAGATATCGTCAACCAATATGGTCCGGATTCTTTTGTAGGAAGAGTAGCCTCCACCATGATGGGTTCAGCGGAAACCATCTTTTATACCATGGCGGTCTACTTTGGAGCAATAGGTGTTAAGTATTCTCGTCATACGGTTACAGCTGCTCTTATATCCCATTTTGCTGCGATTATTGCATCGGTGGTGATTTGTAGGATGATATTCTTATAATTTCAAGAATCTCTATTGACAGATGATGTATAATCTTATATATTTATGTATAAATTAAGATATAAAGCAAAATATAGGTTGTAAACGTGAATTTTGATATTTAGGGTCTAGGTTTTCCCTCTTAGCATGTTGAAATTTACAGAAGTATACTTATAGATGATAGGTAATGATGGGAAGAGTAGGTGGATGGACTTAGTGACAGAGAGCCGGGTTAGGTGAAAGCCGGTGCTAAGAAAATTTACTGAAGATGGCCCCTGAACTTCGTGATTGAACTCTTTGAAATAAGATTTAGATCATGGCGGTAGCAACCGTTACATTGCAGGGTGATGAATGTCACTTGTTGAGATTATTATCGGAAGATAATAATAAACTAGGGTGGTACCACGAGAAAAACTCGTCCCTATACTTGGAAACAAGTATAGGGATTTTTTGTCTTCGTTTTTATGAAGGGAAAACTGGCGAACACAGGTCGCCCCTACATAGAGGAGAGCCAATTGTATCATAATAACAAAAAATCATGAAATAAGTTTTCTAGGAAACTAAAAATCAAGGGAGGAAAAAAACATGAGTAAAGGAACCTATTATTTAACCACACCAATTTATTATCCCAGTGCTAAACTGCACATAGGCCATACCTATACAACCGTAGCATCAGATGTTTTAGCCAGATTTAAGCGGTTTACAGGCTATGATGTGCAATTTTTGACAGGAACCGACGAGCACGGTGAAAAAATCCAAAAAGCTGCCAGTCAAAAAGGTATGGCACCTAAAGAATATGTAGATGAAATTGTAAGGGATATTAAAGATATATGGAAAAGAATGGACATATCTTATGATATCTTTATTCGAACCACTGACGAACACCATGTAAAAAGTGTCCAGAAGATTTTTCAAAAACTCTATGATCAGGGAGATATCTATAAAGGAGAATATGAAGGATGGTATTGTACCCCTTGTGAATCCTTTTGGACAAAAACTCAGTTAAAAGAAGAAAAACTCTGTCCTGACTGTGGCAGACCTGCTGAGTTGGCGAAGGAAGAGGCATACTTTTTCAAACTATCGAAATATCAAGATAGACTAATTCAATACTTTGAGGAACATCCAGAAATTTGCCTTCCTGAGTCAAGAAAGAATGAAATGCTAAATAACTTTTTAAAGGCAGGATTAGAAGATTTAGCTGTATCTAGAACCAGCTTTGATTGGGGCATCCCAGTGCCTTTTGATCCAAAGCATGTTATCTATGTATGGATTGATGCACTATCCAACTATATCACAGCTTTAGGCTATGGTTCAGATAATCAAGAAAAATATGAGAAATATTGGCCTGCAAACGTTCATATCATGGCAAAGGAAATCATCAGATTTCATACGATTATTTGGCCGGCAATGTTGATGGCTTTAGGTGAGCCGCTGCCTAAAATGGTCTATGGACACGGGTGGATTATGTTTGGCGATGACAAAATGTCAAAGTCTAAGGGGAACATTGTTTATCCAGAACCGCTTATTGAAAGATATGGGCTTGATGCACTGAAATATTTCTTACTAAGAGAATTCACTTTTGGCTATGACGGAACCTATACCAACAGAAGTTTTGTTAATCGATTGAATGCTGACTTATCCAATGATTTAGGAAACCTAGTAAGTCGAAGCATTACTATGATTGAAAAATATAATGACGGTATCATTCCAGAAGGAAAAACAGCAGGAGCGTTTGACGAGGATTTAAAGCGCATCGCAACTACAGCTGCTGAGAAGGTAGAAAAAGCCATAGACAAGCTTCAATTTCACGAAGGATTAGAAGAAATTTGGAAGGTAATCCGTAGAGTGAATAAATATATTGACGAAACTACCCCTTGGATTTTGGCAAAGGAAGAGGCAAATAAAGAAAAATTAGATACTGTACTGTATAACTTAGCTGATAGTCTTCGTATTATTTCTATACTAATAAAGCCTTTTATGGAGGCAACTACTACAAAGATATGGACACAGTTAGGTATAGACAAAGAACAGTGTACAAGCTGGGAGGATGCTGCTGTATTTGGTAAGATTCCTGTTGGAACTCAAGTACAAAGGGGAGAAATTCTTTTTCCTAGGCTAGAGGTAGAAAAAGAAGTTGAAGAACTAGAGAAAATAAACCAGGCTTACTTTAAAAAGATTAATGGTATTCAAGAAGAAGAAGAAACAGTAGAGATGGAAGCAAAAGAGGAAATTACCATCGATGATTTCGATAAGCTAGAGTTAAGGGTAGCAAAAGTAATAAAAGCAGAGAAACATCCTAAAGCTGATAGATTACTGGTATTGCAGCTGCAAGTAGGAAATGAAACCAGACAGGTTGTTTCAGGTATTGCACAGCATTATAAACCCGAGGATATGGTGGGTAAATCAGTGATTTTAGTGGCAAATCTAAAACCTGTAAAACTAAGAGGTATAGAATCAAGAGGAATGATTTTGGCTGCTTCTAATGACAAAAAACTTGTACTAGGAACGATTGATTCAGAGATGCCAGCAGGAACACTGATGAGCTAAAGGAGGGGTTGAATGCTTTTTGATAGTCACGCTCATCTAGACGATATCCGTTTTGATGAGGATCGAGAAGAAATCATCATAGAGGCAAAGAAAAAGGGTTTGCAATATATTCTCAATCCTGGAGCAGATTTGCAAACATCTATAAAGGCAGTAGATTTATCAGAAAAATATGATATGGTTTATGCCGCAGTAGGGGTGCATCCTCATGACGTTAAGGACATGGATGATAATACTTTAGCTACATTAAAGTCTCTTTGCAGCAGAAAAAAGGTTGTAGCCATAGGAGAAATTGGACTAGACTTTCATTATGACCATTCTCCTAGAGAAGACCAAAGAAAATGGTTTAGGAGACAGATAGAGCTAGCAAAGGAAGTGAAACTTCCTATTATTATTCATGACCGAGAAGCTCACGGGGAAGTCTTTGATATAGTAGAAGAGTACGATGCTGGAAAAATAGGCTGTGTTATGCACTGCTACTCTGGAAGTGTAGAAATGGCAAAGGAGTACATTAAAAGGGGAATTTATATTTCTCTAGCGGGTCCGGTAACTTTTAAAAATGCCAAAAAGACCTATGAGGTGGCCCAACATATACCATTAGAGTGGCTGTTAGTAGAGACGGATTGTCCTTACTTAGCACCAGTTCCTCATAGAGGCAAGAGAAATGAGCCAGCCTATGTCTCTTATGTAGCTAATAGGATTGCAGAAGCAAAGGGGATATCCTTTGAAGAAGTAGCAAAAAAAACCAATGAAAATGCTCGAAAGCTTTTTAAAATTATCTAAAATACGTACCATAGAAGAAAAGAGAAAACAGCAGATTCCTGTAGGAAACTGTTGTTTTTTTGATGTCTTATTTCCTCGAAGGAGTTTTGTTGATAAAAAAGAAAAAAACTGATACAATGATGTGGAAATATTTATAAGTAAATACAATATATAGTATTTATTAGTAATTAATATATAAGTTGCAAAGGTTTTATTGTAACGTATATATCATTAGCGTTAACCTAAGCCATAATTTGGCATCCTTCGTTATTCCAAGATCCTTCGCTACACTCAGGATGACGGTTCGAGAGAGTTTTAGTAATAATTGTATTAAGTTAACGCTTATGACTTATATATAAAACTTACTAAGGGAGTGAAGTACTGTGAAAAAGAATCAAATAGCAATAATATTAGCTTTTATATTAGTTTTTTCTATGACAACGGCAGTGATGGCAGATACAAGTACAATAGATGTAAATCATGAAGAGGCTATAGATGTTACACAAGAAGGAATGACTGCTACTGAAATGCTGGAAAAAGCATCAGAAGAATTACTGGGGTTTAAGACAATGAACTACATCCTTGACATGGATATGAAGTCTCATGTGATAGAGAGAGCAGAGGAGGGCCTAAAGGAAGCAGATATGATAATACATATGCTTCAGGAGGGGGCTGTGGATCTTGAAAGTAATAAGGTTTATGTGGTAAGTACTTCAAAAGCTATGGCGGGGGAGGAAGAAATAGATACTGTTACAGAATTATTTATAGATAACTATGATATTTATATGAAGTTCCCTGGAACAGATCAGTGGCTAAAAAGCAGTATTGATCCTATGATGCAGGAATTACAAGCTTTATTAGGAACCAATATAGAAAACAATGTGGGGATTTCTAAACAACAAATGGCGTTGTTTGGAATGAGAGCCACCTACTTGCCAGAAGAAAAAATTAACGGAGAGGAGTATTATGTTGTCCTATTGACAGTAGATAAAGAAGCATTCAAGGCTGCAGCCGATGAAATTATTAAAGCTACAGTAGAAATCACCCAACAACTAATAAAAGCAGAAGAAGTATCTTCTGAGGAGGAAGAAGAAATGCGGCAAGAGATAGAAACCATGGTAAAAGAACTGATTTATGGCATGGATATGGAGATAGAATATACATGCTACATTCATAAAGATACTAAAAACCTGGAAAAAATGGGTATTGTTCAAAGGATGAATATGATGTCGGGAATTGTAGAAATCCATACTACCAGTACAGGTACCTTTAAATACTATGCCTTTGATGAAGAAATAAGCTTTCCAAACATTCCTCAAGAGGAGATTATAGAAGGACTTTTGGTCAATAATTGAAAAAATATGTTGTTTATAAAGAGTTCAGTGACAAATTGCTGAACTTTTCCTTTTTATTCAACGAATTTCCTGGGAAATTTTTAGTATTCACTAAGATACATATAGTTTTACTGTAAGAACAACTTTGTATTGACAAAAGACTTGCTGTTTTGACATAAACATTCTAAAGTGATAAAACTAAAAGCAATGCATATAATGAATCATGGCCTATGGGAGAGTATTTTTGAAGGGGGAAAATTTATTTTTGGACAGCGGGGCTATGGGGACATCCTCCACTACCCTCAGGGTGACAATCCTTACCCAGCCTGACGCTGGTCTGGTAGGTATGGTTTTTATATGTTTGAGGAACTGTCCCCGTGGCGTAAAGTTCCACAATTTAAGCTATCAGGTTTAGTATCTATATACCTAAACAAAGAAGTTATAAAAAAGGAATTAAAGGGAAATAATTCCTACTAACATCGTTAACTACTTCCAGTTAATGGTTAAAAGTTTGACAAACAAATGATAATGACATAAAATGATAGAAACTTATTCCCTAGGCATACAGTTCATTAATATAGTGGAAGATGAACTGCTGTAGGAAAAACTGTATTTTATTCTTTCAAGTGTACTATAGATGCGGGCTTTTAAAGTTAAATTTTAATACACACGGTCTACGGTTTCGCCCCAAAATCAGGGCTGCAAATGTAGTCCTTAGTATATTGAAATTTAGGAACCTACATCTATACTAAAGTGGAAGAGTACAATACAAGAAAACAGGAGGAATATGTATGGAAACTTTTTTAGGTGGTAAGGATTTTTTGAAGGGAGTTAACAAAAAAGCCTTTATTGCTGTAGTTTTCCTAGCAACACTATTAGTTAGCTTTGGGTTATTAGCTATGAGAAAAAATGTGACAATTGTTTATGATGGAAAGGAAGAAAGCGTTGTAACTTTTGCCAGTACTGTAGAAACTCTTATAAACAAGCAGGGCATAGAAGTTTTAGAGGCAGACAAGGTTGTACCAGGTCTTCAAGAAAAGCTGAAAGAAGATACACGAATTGTTATTCATAGAGCCTTTGAAATTCAATTAATAGACGGTCAACAGCAAAAAAGCATTACCACAGCAGAAGAAACTGTAGAGGATTTAATCAAGACATTAGATCTGAAACTAGGGGAAAAAGACAAAGTTCAGCCGGATTTACATACTACGTTAAATCCAGGAGATACAGTAGAAGTGATAAGGGTAACTGAAGAAATTCTTGTAGAGAATCAAGAAGTTCCCTTTCAAACAACGATTAAGTATAATGAAGATTTAGAGCTTGGAACAACAAAAAGGCTTCAAGAAGGAGTACCGGGTTTAAAAGAAATAAAGCTGGGAATTACTTATGAAAATAATGTTGAGGTAGCAAGAGACGTAATAGAAGAAAACATTATAAAAGAAGCCGTCAATGAAATCATTGAAAAGGGAACAGGAAACATTTTAGTAACATCTAGGGGAGATTCAAGAAGATACAGGGAAGTAATCGTCATGGAGGCTTCGGCCTATACTGCTGATTATGAAAGTACAGGCAAAAGACCAGGAGATCCTTACTTTGGTATTACGGGTAGTGGCACACAAGTAAGACCAGGTGTAGTAGCAGTAGACCCTAGAGTTATACCACTGGGATCAAAGTTATATATAGAGTCATTGGATAGAACACCTAGTTATGGGGTGGCCAGTGCAGAAGACACAGGTGGAGCTATTAAAGGGAATAAGATAGATCTTTACTTCGAAAATCGTTCAGAAGCCTTGCGTTTTGGTCGAAGAAAAGTTAAAGTTTATATATTAGATTAGTAAGTGATAGCGGAGAATACATTCTCCGCTATCATTTATCTAGGGATAAACCCATAGAACATGGGAGAATTAACATTTATAAAGAAGGAGATACAAAGGTGATTAAAGAAATTATTGTTGTAGAAGGTAAGGATGATGTAGCTGCTATAAAAAGAGCTGTTGAGGCAGAAACCATCATAACAGGAGGCTTTGCCCTAACTCCAGCAACGATGGAACGGATCAAGACAGCAGCAAAAAAGAGAGGCGTTATTATTTTTACAGATCCAGACTTTGCGGGGGAGAAAATTAGAAATACCATTGCTTCACAAGTTCCTAACTGCAAACATGCTTTTCTTCCAAAAGAAAAAGCTTTGAAAGATGGAAATATCGGTATTGAAAATGCTTCTCCAGAAAATATTCTAATTGCATTAAAAAACGCTAGAAGCCAAACAATAGAAAAAAGGCAGGAATTCCTACAAAAAGATTTAATAGCCGCAGGTCTAATTGGTAATCCTCAAGCGGCTTACAGAAGAGATGAGATGGGAAAACTATTGGGCATAGGTTATGGTAACGCAAAACAATTTTTAAATCGCTTAAATCATTATGGTGTTACAAGAGAAGAATGGCAGGAAGCTTTAAAAAAGTTGGAAAAGTAGAGGAGATACTTATGGATAAAATAGCATCACCTAAAAAAACAAAAGAAATCATAGAACAGTATCAGTTTAAGTTTTCTAAAAGCTTAGGACAAAATTTTTTAATTGATCAAAACATATTGGAAAAAATTGTAGAAGGAGCAGGTGTTACTAAGGAAGATGATGTTATAGAAGTAGGGCCTGGCATCGGAAGTTTGACACAGCATATTGCAGAAAAAGGGAAATCTGTAGTAGCCATTGAAATAGACAGAAGCCTTTTACCTATTCTAAAAAATACCTTGCAAGCTTATGATAATGTAGAAGTTATTCATGAAGACGTGCTAAAACTAGATCTTCATCATCTAATACAGGAAAAGTTTCACGGGAAAAAAGTAAAGGTAATAGCCAACCTACCTTACTACGTTACTACACCTATTGTTATGAAGTTTTTAGAAGAGAAGGTACCATTGCTTTCCATGACCGTCATGATTCAACAAGAGGTAGCGAGACGAATGGAAGCAAAACCCTCCACCAAAGATTATGGAGCACTTTCTATAGCGGTGCAGTATTATTGTCAACCTAAAATACTGCTGAAGGTTCCACCTTCTGTATTTATTCCACAGCCTAAGGTGGATTCTACGGTAATAAGGTTAGATGTATTAGAAAAACCAAAGGTGCATGTAGATAATGAGAAACTTTTCTTTTCTCTAGTGAAGGATGCCTTTGGAAAACGGAGAAAAACCTTGTTAAATGCTCTAAGCACAGGGACATTAGGTTATAGCAAAGCATTGGTAAAAGAAGTGTTACAAAAGGCAGGAATTGAAGAACAAAGACGAGGAGAAACATTAACGATAGAAGAGTTTGCAACTTTAGCCAATAGTTTTTCTGCTAGTGTATAGGGATTACTGGATTTTATAGCAACTATTTCTCTCCTTTTACATATATTAATAAAAAGGTCTGAAGTTTTATGAATATATGAAGGGGGCGAATCAGTGAAAAGACGATATAGAAGATATTTTGTTATGCTAGAAGAAGAAGACAAAGGCTATAGTATTTCGAAGTCAGAAGGCACTAAAGGCTATGGAAAAATAGAGGTGCGTAATAATAATGGAACCCTATCATTACACTGTCAAAATCTAAAAAAGCTTGAGGAAAAGAAAGAAAGTTATCGACTGTATTTAATCCAGACAAAAAATGTCTTAGAACCTATTGTTGTAGACATCGGCCCAGTGAAGGTGGAAGGCAGTGGTAAAGGTGAAATTATATGGGAGTTTAACTCGGAAAATGTGAAGGGCTCTAAAAAAACAATAGAAGACTTTGATACACTTACCCTTGTAGTAGAAACAATTGAAGAATCCCAAAGAGTAATCATACCTTTGGTAGGATATATACATAAGGAAAAAACCAATTGGAGAGCAGCATTGCAAAAAAATCTATTCATTGCTAGCGAAGTAAAAAAAGAAAAACCTGTAGATTTTCAAAGAAGTGCAGAAAAGGTCCAAGAAAAATCAGAAGAAAAAATCCAAGTAAAACCAGAAGAAAAGATGCAAGAAAAATTAGAAGAAAAGGTAAAAGTAGATAAGCCAAAACAAGAAAAGTTGAAAGAAGAAAAACCTAAAGAAGAAAAATCTAAAGAAGAAAAATCTAAAGAAGAAAAACCAATAGAACCAGCCAAAGAAAAAATCAAGGAAGATCAGCTTAAAGAAGAAAAGACGCAGGAAAGTAATTCTTTGGAAATAAAGGAGAATTCGCTGGAAGAAAATTTATCACATAAAAAGCCAGAAAGTCAATATAGCTTTGAAAAGGATTGGGATATTGCCGCTAAGGAGATTCCTCCATTACAGAAATACATTGAGAGCACACTAAAGGTATTTCCTAGAGTAGAACCTTTTGATGAAAAATTGCAGGACTATGAGTGGTGGCAAATACAATACAATACCCAGACCATCTACAGAGCCTATATGCCTTTTATTTCTCATATTGAAATGATGATTAATCCTTATTATTATCATTACTCCTACTATCTTTCTTCAGAGTATCAAAAGCAACTTTATAGGTATCAACACTATATCTTTGGTGTATGTTATGATGACAATAAAAGAGCTAAATACTATATATATGGTATCCCAGGGAAAAAAATTACTAAAGAGCAGCCCTACCAAGGGAAAACAGGATTTGTATATTGGCATCCATCCCACTACGCTCAGTTTAAACAAGAGGGTTTTGGTTATTGGCTAATGCATATTGATGCTGAAACTGGAAAAATGGTAGAGCCCTTAAGCCAGGAGAATATCTGATAGATCAACGACTGTAGTGGAGACAATCTCTGCTACAGTTATTGATTTGTTACATAGGCTTTAATTTTTTGGAGAAGCTAGAAAAGAGACTAAAAAAGAGAGGGATGAAATTGTTAAATACATACATATTATTTATTATAAGTGCTTTGATGGTGGTAATCTCTGGCACTAAACTTGCCGAATATGGAGATGTTATTGCAGCTAAGACAAAGCTAGGTCATAGTATTGTAGGAGGAATACTAATTGCAGCGGCTACTTCTCTGCCGGAACTGGTTACTAGTGTTACTTCTGCACTAATTGATGCTCCAGATATTGCTATAGGTAATGTTTATGGAAGCAATACCTTTAACATTATGATTTTAGCACTTATTGATATTTTACACGGACAAGGCCCTCTAACGATTAAAGTAAAAATGAACCATATATTAGCAGGGATGTTAGGGGTATTACTGTCAGCAATAGGAGCAATGGCTATTTTGATGAGTCAAATAAGCGGTTTGGATTTAGAAATAGGTTGGATAAGCATAAGCAGCTTGATGATTTTTGCTATCTATTTATATGGCTCTATTTTAATTCTTCGTTATGAAAATAAAAAGCAAGAGGAAAGTCCTCCAGAAGACATAGACACAGTAGATGATAAAAATATTCCTTTAAAGAAAGCTGTTATTGGTTTTGGGTTAGCATGTGCCATCATTATTTGGGCGGGGATGACATTGTCTCAAGTAGGGGATGCGATTGCAGTGCAAACAGGACTAGGACATACCTTTGTAGGGACCCTACTTATAGCGGCTACTACTTCTTTACCGGAACTAGTGGCATCTATAGCAGCCATTAAGATTGGTGCTTACGATATGGCGGTGGGTAATGTTTTTGGCAGCAACATATTTAACATGTTGATTATTGTAGTGACAGATCTAGCCTATTATAAGGATTCTATTTTTACTGTTATCAATATAGATCATACGATAACAGCTATGGCAGGAATCGTATTAAGCTGCATTGCTGTTATAGGACTATTTTACCGATCTAGGAGGACCTTTTTTACTATTGGGTGGGACTCGGTATTTATTTTAGCCTTCTATGTCTTATCTATTTATCTTATTTTTATATCCTAAACATTAGCGTTGATCTAGGCCATAATTTGTCATCCTGAGGGGGAGCAAAGTGGAATGGAAGGAAGACGGTTCGACAGAAATTTGGAAATAATTGTATTAATCTAGCAATTATGATATCCTAAAAATAAATGAGCTATGCTGCTTAGCATAGCTTATTAATCGGTGTAGATGACTGACTTTGTTATTTCATAGGGCCATTTTTTATAGCCCCCCACCAGAGTGTAAACTCTTGAGTACCCAGACTCTGATAAGAGTTTAGATGCCTTCTGACTATCTTTACCATTATCACAATAAACAAGATAAACATTTTCTTCCGATAACTCTACTTTTCGGTCCTTCAGTTCTTTTAAAGGAAGAAGAAAGGCATTTTCTAAATGCCCTTTACTATATTCCTTTTCGCTTCTCACATCTAAAATAACGATATGAGGATTTCCTTCTATTAATTCCTTAGCCTCTTCTGGTAAAAGATTACTATAAGTATACTTGATCGTAGAATAATTGCTTACTGCTTTATCTCTAGTAAAAACAAAGAAGAGCAGTGCTATAATCAACACCAATATTAAGCCAAGCACAATATAAAGATTTCTTCTTTTTACTACAAAAATATGCACTTTTTCACCCCCTAGCACAGTTACTGGTTTATTATTAATATATTTTCTAAAGAAAAGTTTTAGTACAGTATTGTAAACTTTTAGCCTTAATTTAGTATGAAGGTTTCTATTACAAATCTTCTATAACCTGTGCTTTTACAGAAATAGATATCTTTTCGCTAAGAACAATATACTTTACTCTTAGCTTCACCCTGCGACCTTCAATATCGAGAATACGATCCTCTAGTATTTTATAAACCAACTCACCATCAATACTCCAAAGCTCTCGTCCTACCAAGTCTGTCATATAAAAATGAATAGCCTTTTCAATTTCATCCTTCACTAAGGGGTTGCCTTCAAACTCCACCTCGATAACAAGGTCTTTTATGATAGAGGCTTTTTCACTGTTTAGACTTTGGTTTAAACGCTCCAGTTTAATTTCACGATCTAGTAGCTGATTACTCAATTGGTTTTGTATGCGATACAGTCGATCTAATGTATGAATCTGTATTAGGTTCATTATCGTTAGACCTACAATAAACCCTATGATAAAGATTGCGAAAACATTGTACCGTCTTTTCATAGCTTTCCGCTGCCCTCTAAGTAGTAAATCAATTTATAAGCAACATGAGCACCTAAAAGAGCGCTTAGTATATAGATTACCTGTTTTATCACACTCCTAATTTCCCCATTAAAAAGTCCGGTGTCGAACACTTTAAAAGAAGGAAAGGTACCCCCTAATGCCACAACAATCGCCCAGATCTTGATTTGTTCGCATAAATCCATCATGGTTTTTAAAGGGGGATGCCCATTTAAGGTAGCCGCCACTCCTCCTAGGAGACATCCTCCTAACAATACTCCTAAAGAAATAAAAAAATTGTAAATAATATTTTGATAAAAAGTAAGCATCATTCTTCACCTCGATTGATTAGTAATTAATTATATGCGAACTAGTGGCAAATTTTTCATGATTTGCATAATATGTATCGAAAAAGAAGGGAGGAAAAGCTTATGTATAACAATCCATCACACTATCCGTATGTTCAATATCCATACTTTGGCATACCAGAAGGCTACATGGAATATTATGATGATCCAAGTGGACTAATCAGCTTGTACCCAGATATTTATAGGAGAGTTTATCCTAGAGTTCAAGAAATTTGTGGTCGTCATGATGTGTATACCAATCCAAGAATGTATCCTCAGGTAGATCCTAGATTTATTGAACAAATGGTGGATGAAGTTTATCAGATGTCAACAAGTGAAGTAGCTTCAGAACAGTGGGGACCAAGGGGAGCCTTTAGAGACTTGATTACTATTCTTATCATTAGAGAACTTTTAGGCAGACGCCGTAGAAGACCTTTCCCAGGACATCCAACCCCCAGAGGACCAGGATTTGGTTATTTTTATTAAAAAAAGGCGGAGAGTATTCTCCGCCTTTGATTCTAACTATTTATTCCTTGTACTTATTATCAATATAGGTTTCGATAGCATCACATACAAGCTTTGTATGATGCACCGCTTCAACCACCGTCTTTGCTCCTGTAACAACATCGCCAGAAGCGAAGACACCTTCTCTTGTAGTCATCCCTTTTTCATCAATGATAAGAAGGCCCCTATTATTTACCTGAATCCCTGTAGTATGAGATACAATATTACTTCTAGGACCTTGACTAGCAGCGATAATAACAGAATCTACATCTAGAAGTAATTCTGTGTCTTCCTTATGATGAAGGGTGCCGTCTATAATTTCATTTCCTACACATTTAATATAATTTTCTCCAATTTCTATAGGGCTGACCAAAAATTCGAACTTAACGCCATCAAGTTTTGCGAGCTCCACTTCAGAGGGAATAGCCGGCAGGCTGGCTTCATCACGTCTATACAAAATCGTTACATCTTTAGAACCTTTTCGAATAGCAGTTCTAGCTACATCCATAGCGGTATTACCTCCCCCAACCACTACAACTTTATTACTCAGAGAAAAAACTTCAGGGTTTTTCAAATAGGCAACAGCATAATGAACATGACCTAAACTTTCTCCCTTGATATTTAAAGTATTAGGATTCCATACTCCTGTAGCAATAAATACAGCATCATAACCATCACGAAATAGGGTGTCGATGGTAAGTATAGGACCTATTAAAGTATTGGGTCTAATTTTCACACCTAGTTTCGTTAAGTTTTCAGTAAAAGTATCTAAAATTCTGTTGGGCAAGCGAAACTCAGGGATACCATATCTCAAGAAGCCACCTAGCTTTTCCTGTGCTTCAAAAAGGGTAACATGAAAGCCTTTTTCTCCTAATATAAAGGCAGAAGTTAAACCGGCAGGGCCAGAGCCGATAATAGCAATTTTACCAAGCTTTTTTTCAACATTATAGGTCTTGGGCATACTTAAATAGTAATCAGAAATATAGTTTTCGATGCCGCTAATATTGACGGGTTTTCCCTTTTTTCCTAAAACACATCCTCCCTCACATTGATGTTCATGGGGACACACAATAGAACAAATAACTGATAAAGGATTATTGGAAAAAAGACCTTCACCTGCCTTTTCTATATTACCACTTAAGAAATTTTGAATAAAACTAGGAATATCAGTGGCTATAGGACAACGTCCTTGACACTGGGGATTTTTACAGTTTAAACAGCGCTTTGCTTCATGCATAATATGTTTAGCCATTTTTACTACACCTCTGTCCACATGAATTTTAATACTTATCTTATAACAGTTTACCGAGAATAACAAGTTATAATTCATAATTATTGGAATAGTTAATGAATAGACAAAGGACAACGTTACCCTTGTGAAAAACACAAAATTGTATAGAATACATAAAACCAAAAATTACCTAAAATGAAATGAAATGACTAGGATAGAGAAGATCACCACAGCATAGACCTTAATCTGAAAATTTATAGGATTTTAAATATTTTTTAATTATTAAAAAGATTTGACAAGTCAACAAATTATAATATATACTACTTCTACACGCTTTTATATACGAATAATATATACTAAAGATAGGAGGAAAAGTAGTGAGTACAAAAATAGTGGATACAAAAAAACATGGACTTTTTAATAAGTTTTTAGATTTTGTAGAATTAGCAGGAAACAAATTACCTCATCCAGTAACACTTTTTGTCATCTTCAGTTTTGCAGTAATTATTATCTCGGCAATAGCTGCAGCTGCTGGCGTAACTGTTGATTTTGAGAGAATCAATGTGGCTACAGGAGAAACTGAAAAGGCAACCGTTGCAGCTATTAGTTTGTTGACAGTAGAGGGGATTAGGAGAATTTTTGCAGAAGCAGTAGTGAACTTTACTAGTTTCGCACCTCTGGGTACAGTACTTGTAGCGATGTTAGGGGTTGGGGTTGCTGAAGGTACAGGTTTAGTACAGGCTTCTCTAAGAAAATTAGTTTTAAGTACACCACCAAAATTGATCACAGCAGTTGTTGTTTTTGCTGGTGTTATGTCAAACGTTGCATCAGATGCTGGGTATGTTGTACTAGTTCCATTAGGAGCACTGATCTTCTTAAGTTTCCGTAGACATCCGTTAGCAGGTTTAGCTGCTGCCTTTGCTGGTGTATCTGGTGGTTTCAGTGCCAACTTAATGGTAGGTACATTAGATCCACTTCTAGGTGGTATTAGTCAACAGGCAGCACAGATGTATTCACCAGGATACATTGTAGACGTTACAGCGAATCTTTACTTTATGATTGCCTCAACCTTCTTGATTACAATTATCGGTACAATTGTAACAGAAAAAATTGTTGAGCCAAGACTTGGTCAATACAAAGGTGAAGAAGTTGCAGAAATTAAGGGTATTACAATAGAAGAGTCTAGAGGACTAGTATGGGCAGGTATTTCATTATTTGTATTTGTAGTAGCTATATTAGTAATGGTAGTACCAAGCAATGGAATATTGAGATCTCCAGAAGGAGAAGTACTGCGTAATTCTGCCTTCATGGCAGGCATAGTTCCAATCATTGCACTAACCTTCTTGATCCCAGGCGTAGCCTACGGGATAGCAGCAAAGACTGTGAAAAACGATAAAGATGTAGCTGCTTTTATGGGAAAAGCTATGTCAACAATGGGTGGATACCTAGTACTGGCTTTTGCTGCATCTCAGTTTGTAAGTTACTTTAACTGGACAAACTTAGGTACGATTTTAGCGGTAAAGGGAGCAAACTTTTTAGAAGCAACTGGAATGACAGGTATTCCAATGTTGATAGGGTTTATTCTTGTATCAGGATTTATTAATCTATTTATCGGTAGTGCTTCAGCAAAATGGGCGATTATGGCACCTGTATTTGTGCCAATGCTAATGGCAATCGGGTACTCACCAGAATTTACTCAATTGGCCTACAGAATTGGTGATTCAACAACAAACATCATTACACCACTTATGGCATACTTTGCAGTAATCGTAGCCTTTGCTCAAAAATATGATAAAGAAACAGGGATCGGTACAATTATTTCTACAATGGTACCCTACTCCTTGCTATTCTTACTAGGATGGACAGTGCTGTTTGTAGCATGGTTCTTCCTAGGACTACCGTTAGGACCAGGAGTATTTATTAGAATTTAGTGATGAAAATTATAGGATTTTTATAAAGAAGCGGAGAAGCAAAATTCTTCGCTTCTTTCTTTTTCTTTCAATCGTTATTATGCTATAATTATAACCACATTTAGTAATACTACATAATAGGCGTTAACTTAGTACAATTATTACCAAAATTCTCTTGAACTGTCATTCTGAGCGTAGCGAAGGATCTTGGAGTAGCCAAGAATTTTACTAACACTAAGATCCTTCGACTCCGCTTTGCTCCACTCAGGATGACAAATTATGGCTTAAGTTAGCGCTAATGAATACTACATAGTGTTACATCTGCTACGCTACGGGGACAGTTCCTCAAGCACATGAAAAACATACGTGCTAGATGAAACCGTCCCCATGACTCCGCTAAGGATGATGTTGGCTGTCTTTAGTGAAGCTAAGTTTTAAAATAGGAAGGAGATGGAGTATGGTAAATCAAGAACGTTTAGTGCAGGAGTTTTTAGAATTAGTACAAATAGATAGTCATTCTGGCAAAGAAGGAAAAATTGCTGAGGTATTAAAAAAGAAGCTTCAAGATTTAGGTCTAGAGGTTTACATAGACGATGCTAATGAAAGGATAGAGGGGGAGACTGGAAACCTTATTGCAAGATTAAAGGGAACAGGAAAAGGAGACCCTATTTTGTTCAGTTGTCATATGGATACAGTAAAGCCAGGGGAAGGTGTTAAGCCTGTTATTAAAGAAGATGTTATCTATAGCGATGGAAGGACGATTTTAGGTGCAGATAATAAAGCTGGTATTGCTGCAGTGCTAGAGGGTGTTCGAGTCATCAAAGAAAATCATCTTTCCCATAGTGATGTAGAAATTGTCTTTAGTATCTGGGAAGAAGGCGGGTTATTTGGAGCAAAAAATCTTGATTATAGCAAAATAAGTGCAAAGTATGGTTTTGTACTAGACAGCGGAGGATCTCCAGGTGAAATTATTACTGTAGGTCCTAGTCAAGATAAAGTAAATGCTAAAATCTATGGTAAACCAGCCCATGCGGGTATAGCACCAGAGGAAGGTATTAGTGCTATTATGATCGCTGCTAGAGCTATCGAAAACATGAAGCTACTAAGAGTGGATGAGGAAACTACGGCGAATATCGGTGTGATCACTGGTGGAGAGGCTACCAATATCGTTACACCTTTGGTGGAAATCAAGGCAGAAGCTAGAAGTATTTCTGAAGAGAAGCTTGACGCTCAAACCGCACATATGGTGCAGGCTTTTGAAAAAGCCGCTGCAGATTTTGGTGGTAAAGTAGAGATGGATGTAGAAAGAATGTACCCTTCTTTTAGTATCGAGGAAGAGGAAGAAGTAGTAAAGAAGGTAAAAGAGGCTTTTCATCAGCTAGGGATAGAAGCCTATATTACCTCCACTGGTGGCGGTAGTGATACCAACATCTTAAATGGTAACGGAATTAAATCTGTGAATCTGGGAATAGGAGAGAAAAAGCCCCATACCTTAGAAGAGCATATACATATCAAGGATTTAGTAAATAGTGCCAAGATGGTGGCACAGATTATTAAAGTGTTTGCATAAATCAATAAGTGAACTATCACCACCTACAGAGGTGGATGGCTTCCTGCTTCCACGACTTCGCAACCTCAGTCTCCACAGGCGTAACTTCGGGCAGTACCTGCCCTAGATGCCGATAGTATCGGTTTCTTTCGTACCTTGGATATTTTACGTATGGAAGGCAAAAACTCATCGCTTGGTTTTCGCATTCAAAGCTTTTCGGTTTCTCCATGCAACCCTATATATCCAGTTATCAAAGAACTTTCATATAAAACAAAAAAGTCATACAAGGACGTTACAAGTCACTGTATGGCTTTTTTGTGAAAAGGGAAAGTTATTATTAATAAAAAACTATTGATTTTTATATCAAAATATTATTTAATAAATCTATTGTGCAAAATTACTATATATATATCATAGGCGTTAAGTTAAGTTAAGTTAAGTATTTCCAAAATCCTCTTAGTTTGTCATCCTGAGCATAGCGAAGGATCTTGAAGGGACAAGTTTTGGTTTAAGTTAACGCTAATGATATCTATATATCAACTATGTTTTTAGAAAGAGGTGAATTTCATGGTGAACTTTAATCAAAATCAAACACCTTTATTTACAGGCTTAAGAGATTATCACAGAAGAAATGTTATTCCATTTGACGTGCCGGGACATAAACACGGTAAGGGTTTAAAGGAATTCACTGAATATGTAGGGAATACTATTATGGAAATAGATGTTAATTCCATGAAGTGTCTGGACAATATTTGTAATCCTATAGGTGTAATCAAGCAAGCAGAGGAATTGGCAGCAGAAGCCTTTCGAGCAGATCATGCCTTTTTTTTAGTAAACGGAACAACCTCAGGAATTCAAACCATGATTATGAGTGCTTGCAGGCCGGGAGAAAAAATTATTCTTCCTCGGAATGCCCATAAATCAGTGTTGTCTGGTATTATTCTGAGTGGTGCTATTCCTATTTATATACAACCGCAGGTCAATGAAAGACTTGGGATTGCTATGGGAGTTACCATTGGAGATTTAGAAAAAACTATTGCAAGACATCCTGATGCTAAAGCAGTGATGGTGATGAACCCTAACTACTATGGAGCAATCTCTAACTTGAAGGAAATTATTAGGTTGGCTCGCCAACATGGTCTAGCAGTATTAGTAGATGAGGCACATGGTGCCCATTTGAGATTTCATGAAGACTTACCTTTAAGTGCTATGGAGGCAGGGGCAGATATGAGTGCTGTAAGTACGCATAAGACAGGAGGTTCATTAACACAAAGTTCTTTACTTCTAATGAAAGAAGGGATCATTCGTCCCTGCGTTGTTAAGAAAAACCTGAACTTAACACAGACTACCAGCGCATCGTATTTATTAATGGCTAGCATTGATGTAGCAAGAAAACAACTGGCGGTTCAGGGGGAAGAGATGTTGGAAAATATTTTGATTTTAGCCAAAGAGGCTAGAGGAAAAATCAATGAAATAGAAGGATTGTATGCCTTCGGAGATGAACTTATTGGTACCCCAGGAGTATATGATTTTGATGAAACAAAACTAGGGATTTTTGTTGCAGATCTAGGTCTTACAGGTTTTGAGGTATATGATTTATTGAGAGATCAGTATAATATTCAAGTGGAGTTAGCAGATTACTATAATATTTTAGCTATACTAAGTCTGGGAGATAGTACTTCACAAATAGACGCTTTAGTAGCAGCTCTAAAAGATATTGCTGAAAATTATCGGAAAGATAAAGTGATTAAAATCAAAACCAATGTTCTAAGAAATCCAGAGATTATTGTTTCCCCTAGGGATGCCTACTATAGCAATACAAAGATTGTAAGACTAGAAGAGGCGGCTGGGGAAATCAGCGGAGAGTCTATTATGGCCTACCCTCCAGGTATTCCTATCATTGCATTAGGGGAGCGAATTACTGAAGAATTGATAGAGTATGTATTTATGTTAAAAAAAGAAGGCAGCTTATTGCAGGGGACGGATGATCCTTATGTAAATTTTGTAAAGGTTTTGGGAGAGAGAAAAATATGAGTAAATATATCGAACTATAGATTTTTATGACTAGATTTGATATAATCGAGTACAGATAAAATTTTTTAAAACAATTTGTGGGAAGTGAATCTATGAAAGTATTTTTAAAAGTTTTTACCATAGCCTTTACAAGTTTTGTAATACTTTTTACCGGTGCATTTGTATCCTTTAATACCTTTATGAAGGACAAGCACCCTAGTGCAGAGGTACCAGTAATAGTAAGACCAGAAGATGATGATCACTTTGAGGACACAGAACCTGAAATTAAAGATGAGCTATTAAGAGCAGTTGCCGAGAGTAATAGGATAAACTTTATTATGTTAGGACTTGAGGGAATGAGAAGTGATACCATGATGTTTGTATCCTTCGATCCAGAGAATAAAGGTTTAGATATTATTTCTATACCTAGAGATACTTATTATCCTCGGGTAGGCTACGATGGCCCAGGAAAAAAGAAAATTAATGCTGCTTATGGAGATCATGGAGCGGCAGGGGTAAAGACAGTAGTCAGTGACCTGCTATTTGATGTTCCAGTACATCATTATGTTACAGTAACCTATAAGGGAGCAGCGGCTATAGTAAATGCTATTGGTGGCGTACCTGTAACCATACCTAGGGGAGGGATGCACTATAGGGATGATTATGATGATCCTCCTCTAGTGATTAATTTCCCAGCGGGACCTCGTGTCTTAAACGGAGAAGATGCAGTTAAGTTTTTGAGATATCGCCAACCTACTCCTGGCAGTGGTGCTGTAGATCGAGGAGGAGACTTGGGAAGAATCGGAGCACAGCAGGAGTTTATGCAATCGGCACTACAAAAGGCTATGAGTTTAGGAAGTTTGCCAAACTTAGTTTCTACTAGTTTTAGACATGTGAGAACAGATATCGAACTTCAAGATGTACTACGCTATGCTACTAATGCTGTTGGTTTAAACATGGAAAATGTCAGTATGACCATGCTTCCGGGTACAGCTAGGTATCAAAATCGTGTATCCTATTATTTTCACGATCAAATTGAAACCAGAAATTTATTGCTAGAAATTTATGGCGTAAAACAAGAGGAACAAAGTCCTATAGAAGAGGAATGATAGCGGAAAATTTTCCGCTTTTCTTTTTTTACTGAAGGAGGTAGCCATGAGAGAGAAGAAGTTGATGGATAAAACCCCTATCATTTTTATACTGATAGCCATAAGCTGTATAGCTATTGTTTTTCTTTTTAACCGTAACATAGATAAAAACCTACCTACCAGCTTAGACTTCCCGACATTATTCATATATGTAGAGGAAGAGGAGTTAGTAAAGCTATACCAGAGGGATCCTCTAGATGATCAGAGAGTTGAAGGATCTTTAAAAACTTCTCCACAGGATAAGACAGCAAAAAAAATAGAGCTAAGATTTAGAGGGGATAGTACAAGATATCTACCGAAAAAGTCTTTTAACATTCGTTTTCAAGAAGGACAGGACTTTCTTTTTGGAAGTAATAGAATGAACCTAAACGCCTCTTATACGGACCCTGCCCTTATGAGAGAAAAGATTTCCATGGACATGTTTAAAGAACTAGGGTTACCAGCTCCTAGGGTAGAGTATTTCAATTTATATATAAATAATGTTTATGAAGGACTTTATGTACATGTGGAAAGAATCGATGAAAATTTATTAAAGCATTTGGGCATGAATGACGAGGGCACTCTAGTAAGAGATAGCTTTGCGGCAAATCTTGAAAAAGAAGAAATAGGAAGAGCTTCTTTATTTGGATATGATCTCAGTAACACAGAGGACCCAGTAACTTTGTTGAAAGAAAACTTCTCTTATAGAGGAAATCCTCACTGGCAAGCTGTCGTTGATTTAGCAGAGTGGATATATAACACACCAGCGGGGGAAGACTTTTACATGGGTTTTCAAGAACGCTTTTATTTAGAAGATTTTGTAGACTGGTTGGCAATACATTTACTGATAGGAGATATAGACTCCTTTGCTGATGATTATTGGTTGTATTTAGACCATCATAATTCTGACGCCAAGTGGAGGATTATACCGTGGGATAAAGACCTAACCTTTGGTTCTACTTATCGACCTCAAGTATATGTAGATAATCACTACTTCGCCTACGAATATGATTTTTATGAACATAGCTACCGAGATAACGCTATGATAATAAAATTTTTTCAAACCCCGCAGTTACAGGAAAAGCTTTTTAAACGTATGGAGTACTTAATGGAGGAAATTTTTACTTTAGAATATTTTGTAAGCAAAACCATTGACCTGAGAGGATATATTGAGGATAGCCTTAACGTTGTTCCCTCAAAGCATGCCTTTGTATTGCATACCCAGAATCATCACGGAAGGCTGGGCAAAGTTGAGGAACATGTAGAAACAATATTAGAATTTGTTGCACTAAGATACCAGTTTATAAAACGACAAATAGATCCTATAGAAAAAAGCCCAGTAATAGTAGACTTAGCAAATTATAAAGAAGGAGACACAATATACTTTACCGATTACAAAGGATGGACGATTGGGAAGCTCCTTTTAAAAGAAATAAAGGAAGTAGGAAATGTTACTCTTACAGTAGAACATAAGGAAGAGATGAAAGGAATAGATAGATTGTGGAGCATCCTTCCAGAAAATGCAGACTTTATAGGAGAATTAACTTTATATTATAGAAATGAGATTTTTGCCTTTGGAAAGCAAAATTGGTACGAAGAGGAAGTGGCTACAGGAAGACAGTGGGATTTAATTATGGGTTATTATAGAGATGGTAGGGTAGAGTCTATCTCTAGTAAAGTTAATCCTTATTGTAACAAAATCACAGCTACCCTTCATATAAGAGATAGAGAAGAAATCGTTATTACTCATCCAGAGTAAAAAATATGTGGAATCGTATAACATGGAATCCTCCTGAGCATAGCGAAGGATCTTGAAATAACGAAGGATTTTCTTAATTCTAAGATCCTTCGACTTCGCTTTGCTTACCTCAGGATGACAAATCATGGCTTAAGTTAACGCTAATGCTAATAATATATAAAACCTCCCTGGAATGGTTTTGGTGACAAACCCACGCCAAGGAGGTTTTTTTTACTTCTTATTTAAAAGTCCTTCTCCAATTTTATAAACATCTCCTGCCCCCATGGTTAAAACTAAGTCTCCAGGTTCTAACCTGTCATAAATATAATCTATGATTTCTTCGAAGCTAGACATATAGAGGGCTCCTAATTTAGGGTCCATTAATTCCACTAGCTTTTTGCTATTCACTTCCCCATTATCTGATTCTCTAGCGGCATAAATATCTGTAATAATGGTTTGATCAGCAACATCAAAAGCTCTAGAGAAATCTTTTAATAGCGCCTTGGTACGGCTATAGGTATGGGGTTGAAAGATAGCCCAAATTTTCCTATGAGGATATTGCTTTGCTGCCTCTAATGTAGCTTTTATTTCTACAGGATGATGTGCATAATCATCAATTATTTTTACTCCTTTTACTTCTCCTAATAAATCGAAGCGGCGATGAATTCCTTTGTAACGAGGAATATTCCTAGAAATAGTTTCTCCGTCCAGACCCAATAGGTGGGAAGCAGTAATAGATGCTAAAGCATTATAGACATTATGAAGTCCAGGGATGCTTAAGTGAAACTCACCAAAAACTTCTCCCTGGCAAATCACCGTAAAAGAAGGATGGCCTTCCTTGTTAAAAGAAATATCCTTTGCCATAAAATCTGCAGAGGTTTTTATACCATAAGTAACGATTTTGCAGGCAGCACTGCTATAAATTTCTCTCACCTGAGGGTCATCATTACAGGCTACTAGAAAGCCTTCCTTAGGCACTAGGGTTACAAACTTTCTAAAAGCTTCTTTGATATGTTCAATGTCTCTGTAATAGTCTAGATGGTCTTCATCAATATTTAAGATAACAGCAATAAATGGAAAAAATTTCAAAAAGCTTTCTACATATTCGCAGGCTTCAGTAATGAAATGATGACTTTTACCGATTTTAATATTACCTCCAATATCTTCTAAATCCCCGCCAACCAAAATCGTAGGGTCTAGATTTCCATACTCCATCAAGAGAGATAATAAAGAGGTTGTGGTAGTTTTTCCATGACTTCCAGCTACTGCAATCGCCTTATCATATTTTTTCATGATTTGACCTAACATTTCTGCACGATCTATTTCTGGAATATTTAATTGTTTTGCTCGAACTCTTTCGGGGTTAATGCATTTAATAGCAGCACTATAAACCACCAAGTCCGGGTTCTGAATATTCTCCTCTTTATGTCCTATAAATATTTCTGCCCCATGCTCCTTTAGTTTACGTAGAAGCTTTGAGTCGCTAATATCTGAACCAGACACATGGTAACCATGGCTTAAGAGAATTTCTGCAATAGCACTCATACTAATACCACCAATACCAATTAAGTGAATGTGATGGATTTTATGTTCATTCAAGTCAAAAGAAATCACAATCTTCGCTCCTTTACAATAAGTTAGTTCTAGCCATTAGTGTTGCCAAATTTAGACATTTATATAAAACCAATGCTACTTTTAATCTATAAACTTTCTATACTTATATTAATACGAAACTCTGTTCAATATAATAACATAAAAAGTGAACAGATGCACACTAAATTTCCCTTGTATTTGTTTTAATAAACGAATAAAATGTATAATATAATAAAATAATATTCATACCGGGAGGAATTATATATATGGAGAAGTTGAAAAGAAACGAAAGAATTGCTGCTATCATAAAAATTCTTGGAGATCAGCCTAATAAAATATTTACCCTTAACTACTTTACAGAAAAGTTCACTGCTGCTAAATCTACTATTAGTGAAGATATTATGGTGGTAAAACAGTCTATGGAAAAAATGAAGCTAGGAAAAATTCAAACGATTTCCGGTGCTGCTGGTGGTGTGAAATTTATTCCCTATACTACAAAAGAGCAAAACAAAGAAATATTAGAAAATATCTGCCAGCACTTAGGACAAAAAGAAAGAATTCTTCCAGGGGGTTTTTTATACATGGCAGATATCATCTATTCTCCACAAATGATTCACCAATTGGGGGAGGTTTTTGCTAGCCAATTTGACTATAAGGAAGTGGATTATATCATAACGGTAGAAACAAAGGGAATACCACTAGCCATGATGGTGGCAAAAGCTATGAACTTACCTCTAGTTATTCTTAGAAGAGATAGTAAGGTGACAGAAGGATCTACTGTAAGTATTAACTATGTTTCTGGTTCTAGTAAAAAAATGCAGAGAATGTCTTTAGCTAGAAGGGCGATCAAACCTAACTCTAAGGTAATTATCATTGATGACTTTATGAAGGCAGGAGGAACTGCTAAAGGTATGATGGACATGATGAAAGAATTCGACACCCAGGTAGAAGGCATAGGGGTGCTAATCGCTACGAAAGAGCCGCAAGAAAAACTGGTGGAAGACTATATACCTTTATTGATTTTAGAAGAAGTAGGAGAAAAGAGTGAGTCTGTGGAGATTTATCCAAATCCTGCACTTATTTATCCTGCTTTATAAAGAATTTTTAGAAAAAACCATAAAAAATTAAGAAATTTATAAATATTTAGAAGGAAATTGAAAACTTATGGAGAATAAAGGTAAATAATAGAAATTATATACATCTTATTATGAAACTATATACACCCAGTATTGACATGATGGAAGGTGGTGAGGGACAGATGCAAGTAACTGATGTAAGAGTTAGGAAAGTAGCAGTGGAAGGCAAAATGAAGGCAATCGTTTCCGTAACTTTTGATAACGAATTTGTCGTACACGACATTAAAATTATCGAGGGACAAAATGGACTATTTATCGCAATGCCTAGCAGAAAAATGGGTGAAGGAGATTTTAGAGACATAGCACACCCTATCAATTCTGACACAAGATTTAAAATTCAACAGGCTATATTTACAGAATACGAAAAAGTCAATGAAGAAGCTGAGCTTGAAGCAGTTGAAACGATAAGTGCAGCACATGAAGCATAGTTAGTGTATCAAGGAGCCTTTTATGTCACTAGGGCTTCTTTTTTTTATTTGTCCTTTTATACTTTTACCCAAATGGGAAATTTTCTAACAGAAGATTTTGTTGAAAAAGGGTTTATTATTTATTTAAAATATAATAAACTATTAAAGGGATAATAAGCCTAGTAGATTGTCATAGATTTTTCTAATTATTTTAAATTTATCATACATATCAGTATGAATCCTTGAACAATTTATTAAAATATATAACAAGGTATTAATCCAAAAAATAAACAGAATTTGTGTGGGTGGTGAAAAAATGAAATTACAAGCAATTATATTAGCAGCTGGAGCTGGGACCCGTATGAAATCAAAACTTCCTAAGGTTTTGCATAAAGTTTGTGGAGAATCTATGTTACAGCATGTTATACATGCTGCTGATCAAGCGAATATAAAAGAGTGTGTTGTGGTGGTTGGACATGGGGCAGAAGAGGTGAAAAACAGCTTAACAGAAAATATTAAAACTGCTATGCAAAAAGAACGATTAGGGACAGGGCATGCAGTTATGATGGCTTATGATCAACTTATTACAGAGGGCACTGTGTTAATACTAAATGGAGATGGTCCTTTAATCACAGAGGAGACATTAAAAGAACTTGTTGTCTATCACCAAAAAGAGAAGTATAGTGCTACAGTTCTAACAGCAGATTTAGAAAACCCCTATGGTTATGGTCGGATTGTAAGAGGCGTAGATAGGGAACTGGTGAAAATTGTAGAAGAAAAGGATGCCTCTGAGGAACAAAAATCCATCAAAGAAATTAACTCTGGTCTTTACTGCTTTGATGCCAAAGCCCTTAGAGAAGCTTTGCCCCGCATTACTAAGGAAAATGCTCAAGGAGAGTATTATTTAACCGATGCACTTTCTATCATTGCTGCAATGGGAAAATCAATAGGAGTCTATAAAACCAAAGACTATGAAGATATCATGGCTGTAAATTCCAAAAGTCAACTGGCACAAGTAGAAACTATTATGCGACGACGAATTGCTGAAAAGCATATGGAAGAAGGGGTTACTATCATTCATCCTAGCCACACTTACATAGAGAAAAAAGTGCAAATTGGTAGGGATACAATTATTTATCCTGGAGCCGTCTTGAGCGGAACCACAATGATAGGAGAAGATTGTGTTATTGGCGGCAATACAAGAATTGAAGATGCTAAAATTGGAGATGCTGTGACCATTCATGACTCTACGATTATAAAAAGTACAGTGGGAGAACATACAACGATAGGGCCTTATGCTTACTTAAGACCAGGAAGCAATATTGGTAAGCATGTAAAAATAGGAGATTTCGTTGAAGTGAAAAACTCTACTATTGGAGATTACTCAAAAGCTTCTCATCTTGCCTATATCGGTGATGCAGAGGTAGGGGCTCATGTAAACATAGGTTGTGGCGTCGTATTTGTAAACTACGATGGAAAAAATAAACACAAGGCAGTGGTTCATGATCATGCCTTTATTGGTAGTAACTCTAATTTGATTGCACCAGTAGTGGTGGAAGAACATGGGTATGTGGCCAGTGGTTCTACCATCACAAAGTCTGTAGAAAAAGGAGCATTAGCTATAGCTCGAAGCCATCAGCAAAACAAAGCTGGCTGGGTTCAGCGTAAGGGTTTATTGAAAACAAAGGAGGAATAAAATAAAATGAATACTAGCGGTAGTGAAATAAAAATATTCTCTGGTAATGCGAATCCTGCATTAGCGAAGGAAATAGCTCAAGAGATAGGTGTACCTCTTGGAAATTGCGAAGTAGGTACTTTTAGTGATGGAGAAATAGCTGTAAATATCAATGAGACTGTAAGGGGAGCAGATGTTTTCGTAGTACAGCCTACCCATCCCCCAGTAAATGATCATCTTATGGAACTTTTGATTTTAATTGATGCCTTTAAAAGAGCCTCAGCTGGAAGGATTACGGCAGTTTTACCTTACTATGGGTATGCTAGACAAGATCGTAAAGCAAAAGCCAGAGATCCCATTACAGCTAAATTAGTAGCAGATTTGCTAACCGTAGCAGGGGCTGACAGAGTGTTGGCTATGGACCTACATGCCGCACAGATTCAAGGGTACTTTAATATACCAGTAGATCATCTTTTAGGTGTTCCTATTCTAGCTGAATATTTTATCAAAAAAAATATTCAAGATTTAATTGTTGTTTCTCCAGACTTAGGAAGTGTTACACGAGCTAGAAATTTTGCAAATCATCTTGATGCACCTATTGCTATTATCGACAAAAGAAGGCCTAAAGCAAATGTTTCAGAGGTAATGAATATTATTGGAGAGATTGAAGGGAAAAATGTTATTTTGATCGATGACATGATTGATACAGCAGGAACCATCGTACAGGCTGCCAGTGCATTAAAGGAATTTGGTGCCAAAGATGTATACGCTGCTTGTACGCATCCTTTGTTATCTGGACCAGCTATTGAAAGAATTCAAAACTCTGCCATTAAAGAATTGATTACCACCAATTCTATTACATTGCCAGAGGAAAAAAATATTGATAAAATCAAAGTGATGTCTGTAGCCCGTTTGTTTGCAGAAGCTATTCAAAGAATTTATAAAAATATTTCTGTAAGTAGATTATTTGACTAAATGATTTTTGCTGAAGTTGAATAGAGGAATAACCTTCATTCAATGAAAAGGTGCATAGGAGGTTATGAATCATGCACATTATTGTAGGATTAGGTAATCCCGGAAGAAAGTACGATGGTACAAGGCATAATATTGGCTTTGATGCCATAGATTTATTGGCCCATCGTCATGATATAAAAGTAAACAAATTGAAGCATAAGGCCCTCTACGGAGAAGGATTTTGGGGAGGTAAAAAGGTCTTACTGGCAAAGCCTCAAACCTTTATGAATTTAAGTGGGGAAAGCCTTCGAGATATGATGGAATTTTATAAAGTAGACACGAAAAATCTGGTGGTTATTTATGATGATATTGATATAGAAGTGGGGTCCCTTAGAATCCGACAAAAAGGTAGCGCTGGTAGTCATAATGGTATGAAGTCTATTATTTATCAGCTGCAATCTGATGCCTTTCCACGAGTAAGAATTGGCATAGGAAAACCAAAATTTGGTGATCTAGCGGACTATGTACTAGGAAGATTTCCCAAGGAAGAAATTAATTTGATGAGGGAAGTTGTTGAAAAGGCTGTAGAAGCCGTAGAGACCATTGTAGAAGAAGGTATTGACCTAGCAATGAACCGTTATAATAAAACATGATTGTTATAGCAGGCATATTATCCGCTGCTTTAGCTTATTTATGTAATAAGGTCATATTAAAATCCTTCCAAGACGAAGGTCTCACAATTCTAGTACCTCTATTAGAGGAAATGGCAAAAACCACCTTTGCCTTTTTCCTTAAAACCAATATTATAGGAACCCATTTCATTTTTGGCTGTATAGAAGGAATTTACGATATTTTTACCTCATCAAAAAAAATAGGGAAGTGGGCTGCTGTGGCTAGTATTCTAAGTCATAGCTTTTTTGGCATGGTTACTTACTTAACCTATACGAAAACAAAATTTGGCTTTATAGCTATACTAGTATCTTGGATATTTCACAGCGGATGGAACTGGTATGTAGTTAAAAAATTGTAAAAGCGGGTGCAAAGCATGAAAAAAAATGTACTATTATCACCATTAGAAAATTCACTACAATATATGCAGTTAGCACAAATTTTAAGAGAAGAAAGGTCTTCTATAAGCCTTCATGGACTAGATGATTCTCAGAGGGGTCATGTTACCTATAGCCTTTATGAAGGACTAGGACGACAGATTTGTTTACTAACCTATAGTGAGATAGAAGCACAACAAATCCATCAAGATTTAAAGTTTTACCTTGAGGATCAGGCAAGCTTTTTTCCTACAAAGGATATTGTATTTTATGATGTAGAAGCCACAAGTGAAGAAGTAAGTGAAGAAAGAATAAAAGCTTTAAATAAACTGGCGAGGGGAGAAGTTTGCGTAGTGGTAGCTTCTATTGAAGCTTTATTGTTAAAACTTACTCCTGTAGATATCTATAAAAAATATCAACACACCTTTACGGTAGGACAACGTATTCAACTGCAAGAGATAATGAAAAGTTTTGTTTTACAAGGCTATGAGAAGGTAGAGAGAGTAGATACAAAGGGACAGTTTAGTACTAGAGGAGGTATTATTGATATTTTTCCTCCTTCAGAGGAAAATCCTCTTCGAATTGAACTCTTTGACGATGAAGTAGACTCTATTCGACACTTTGAAGTAGAAACACAAAAGTCCATAGACAAAATTGAAGAAGTAAAAGTTTATCCAGCGATAGAGATCATCATAGAAGCGAATCATTATGAAAAGACGATTCCTCGACTAACACAGGAATTGAAAAACACTTTAAAAAAGTTGGATACTGTTACAGGAGAAAAACTACAGAAAAAAATAGCAGAAGTAGTAGAAAAGTTTTCTAATTTTGGTAACTTTAAAGGAATACAACGTTTTTTACCCTATATCTATGAAAAAAGTGCCTCCTTAATAGACTATCTTGCGGAGGATGCCATCATCATTCTAGATGAACCAGATCGAGGGAAAGAAAAAATTAAAGGATATTGGGAAGAATTCAGAGAGAACTTTAAGACTCTTTTAGAAAGGGGGGAAGTTTTACCTAATCAGGCACACCTTTTATTTACCTATGAAGAAATTCTGGAAAAATTAAAAAATCGTTCCTTGGTAACTTCTAGTCTTTTACCGAAAAACCATCCAGATATCATGCCTAAGAAAATTATTAACTTTATCTCTAGGCCGGTACAATCTTTTTATGGAAAGATAAACCTTTTCACAAAGGAAATAAAGTCTCTACAGCAAAAAGGTTATACGATTCGAATTGTTACCACCACAAAAGAAAAAGCCATGAAGCTATTAGAGACCATCAGAGAGGAAGGGATATTAGCCAGTTTTCTTGTGCAGGATAGAATAGATGAATCTTATGCTGGTAAAGTCATCATCCTTCAAGGAAATCTTCACAGGGGCTTTGAATATGTAGATGTAAAATATATTCTTTTTACGGACTATGAAATATACGGTGCTCATAAAAAGAAAAAACAAAAATCAGCAAGAAAAGATACAGCACCTATAAAATCTTTTATTGATTTGCAGGTAGGAGATTATGTGGTTCATGAAGGACATGGTATAGGAAAATATATAGGTATTGAGGAACTAAAGGTAGAGGGTGTGAAAAAAGATTATCTAAAAATTCGTTACTCTGGAGAAGATAATCTCTATCTTCCCACAGATCAAATGGACCTAATACAAAAATATATAGGTGCTGACGATAAGGTGCCCAAACTCAATAAGCTAGGAGGCACAGAATGGGTTAAAACAAAGGCGAAGGCAAAAAAAGCTATTGAAGATATGGCCAAGGACCTTTTAAAGCTCTATGCAGAAAGAGAGAAGAGTAAAGGCTATGCTTTTGCCCCAGATACTGATTGGCAAAAACAGTTTGAATATTTGTTTCCCTATGAAGAAACGCCGGACCAGCTAAAGTGCATAGAAGAAGTAAAGAGAGATATGGAAAAAGAGAGACCTATGGATCGATTACTATGTGGAGACGTTGGGTATGGGAAAACAGAGGTAGCGATAAGAGGTGCTTTTAAGGCTGTTATGGATGGTAAGCAGGTGGCGGTTTTAGTACCCACCACCATATTAGCCCAACAGCATTATAACAACTTTAAAGAACGTTTTTCAGGCTTTCCTGTAACGGTAGAGATGTTAAGTCGTTTTAGGACACCTACCCAGCAAAAGCATACCATAGAGAATGTTCGGACAGGAAACATAGATGTTTTGATTGGTACCCATAGACTCCTGTCAAAGGATGTTGCTTTCAAAGATATAGGGCTACTGATTGTAGACGAAGAGCAGCGTTTTGGAGTAAAACACAAAGAAGCTTTAAAGCAGCTAAAAAAGGCTGTAGATGTGCTGACTTTAACCGCTACACCTATCCCAAGAACCCTGCATATGTCTATGATTGGGGTAAGAGACATGAGTGTAATCGAAGATCCACCAGAGGAAAGATTTCCTGTACAAACCTATGTAGCCACCTATAACGAAGCCCTCATTGCAGATGCCCTTATAAGAGAGATGGCTAGAGGAGGGCAGGTTTACTATGTTTATAATCGGGTACAGGGAATTCACCAAATTGCAGCAAAACTAGGGAACTTTGTACCACAGGCTAGGGTAGGGGTAGCCCATGGTCAAATGAGTGAGAGACAACTGGAAAAGTTGATGCTGGAGTATTATCATGGTGAGTATGATGTACTGGTATGTACCACCATCATAGAAACAGGTTTAGATATCGCCAATGTAAATACCATTATTATACAGGATGCAGATCGTCTAGGGCTTTCTCAGTTGTACCAATTAAGGGGTAGAGTAGGAAGGTCTAACCGCCAAGGGTATGCTTACTTGTTATATGAAAAAGACAAAATTTTATCAGAGGTGGCAGAAAAACGACTAAAAGCTATTAAGGAATTTACCGAGTTTGGTTCGGGGTTCAAAATTGCTATGAGGGACCTGGAGATACGAGGGGCTGGGAATCTATTAGGCTCGGAACAACATGGACATATGGCCTCTATTGGCTATGATCTTTATGTAAAACTATTGGAAGAGGCGGTAGGAGAACTGAAGGGAGAAAAGATAGAGAAGTATGAAGATACCATGATGGAGCTGAATGTAGATGCCTATATCTCAGAAAAATATATTGCTAATCAAAGTCATAAGATAGAAATTTATAAAAAAATAGCTTCTATTCGCGATGAAGAAGATTTATACGCCATTGAAGAGGAGATAGAGGATCGATTTGGAGATATACCTCTTAGTGTAAGAAATTTGTTGCTGATTTCTTATATTAAGGCTTTGGCAAAAAGCTTAAAAGTCCAATATATTTCTCAAAAAGAGAAAAATATTCGTATTCAGTTTAAGGAGGCTAAGGTATTAAGACCAGAAAATGTTGCTGAGGTTATGGAGGGATATCGATGGAAGGTTACCATTCATGGAGGCCAACAGCCGTATATTACCTACAAGATACAAACACAGGACCAATATAAAGTGTTGTTAGATTTAAAGGGTTTAATAGAAAAAATTAGTGGTTTAAAAAAAGTTGCTAGTTAGGTATAATAAAAGATAGACAGAAGGGAAGTGAATAAAAAATGGGTTTAATAAAAAACTGTAGAAAGCCTATGGGGATAATTGTTGTTGTACTTATGATGACTTTATTCTTTGTAGGATGTTCTAGTACGTCTAAAATACCACAAGATGCTGTAGCAGTGGTAAATGGTACCAGCATATCTATGGCAGAATTTGAAAAAACCTTAGCTCTACAAAGAATGAGCTATGAAGCACAATTTGGACGAGAAATACTAACACAAGATACTGGTACAGGAATAACCCTTTTGGATTCTATAAAAAAAGGACTTCTAGATAAGATTGTTTCAGATGAAGTGATTCTTCAGGAAGCAAAGAAAGCTGGCATTACAGCAACAGAAGAGGAAATACTAGCAGCCTATGGACCGTATGAGGTTTTTAAGGATCAAAATGAGACCTTTCAACAATTTACAGAGGAAAATAATATAGACGAAGCCTATATGAAACAACAGATCGAGAAAGATATCATCCTTCATAAATATAGAGATTTTTTCATAGAAAACCTTGAAATCACAGAAGAAGCTGCACAAACCTACTACAAGAATAACCCATCCTTCTTTATGCAGGAGGAGGTAAGTGCAAGACATATTCTTGTAGAGGAGCAGACTACCGCTGAAGAGATTTTGCAAAAAATAGATCAAGGAGAAGACTTTATCGACTTGGTGGCACTGTATTCTATCGAGCCAGGGGCAGCAGACCGGGGAGGCGACTTAGGTTACTTCCAAAGAGGAGATATGCTACCAGAGTTTGAAGAAGCTGCTTTTTCTCTAGAACCAGGGGAAATAAGCGGTATTGTGGAGACGAGACACGGCTATCATATTATTTTGGTGGAAGATGTTATTCGCGAAATGCAAGAATATGAAGATATTAAAGTGTATTTAATGGAATTTTTAAAAGATCAAGAATATCAAGAACATGTTAGTGCATTGATAGAAAAGGCAGAAATTAACAAAAGGGAAGAATTATAGATAAAAGCAGGTATGAAGGCTACCTGCTTTTTTTATATAAAAAAGTAAATCCTTCCAATGAATAAAAAACAAAGATTGGTAAAATACTATGATTACACTAAAATTTTACTCTAACATTAGGAGGGAATAGTATTGAAGGCTACAGGAATAGTAAGACGTATAGATGACTTAGGCAGAGTAGTAATTCCCAAAGAAATCAGAAGAACTCTTAGGATCAGAGAAGGAGATCCTCTTGAAATATTTACGGATCGAGAAGGGGAGGTTATATTAAAAAAGTATTCCCCTATAGGAGAATTAAGTGAATTTGCTACAGAATATGCAGAGTCCTTACAAGAAGCTTTAGGTCACATTGCAATTATAACTGATAGAGATACAATTATAGCAGTGGCAGGACATTCTAAAAAAGAATATTTAGAAAAACGTATCAGTAAAGCTTTAGAGAAAATGATGGAAGAAAGGGAAGCCGCATTATTTAACGAAGGAGAACAAATGTATCCGATTGCCTCTGATGAAGGGGAGGAAGGGGACTATACAGCCCAAGTGATTGCTCCTATTGTTACACAAGGAGACCCTATAGGAACAGTAATTATTTGTTCAAAGACAAAGGGCTCTAACATGGGAGAAGTTGAGAAAAAGATAGCTACTACAGCTGCAGCTTTTTTATCAAAACAAATGGAACAGTAAGCGTTAAGGCTCCGCAATGTCGGGGCTGTTTTTTTTAGTAAAAGTCTGCTATAATCAATTAGGAAACAAGGGGCTATAGGTAACCTTCACAGAGTTATAGCGAGGATGGAAGACAAAAGGAAGGACAATCTTTGTGAATTAGTGAGGGGAAAATAGATTCTATATTATTGTGGAGGAATGAATATGAAGAAAGATACCTTTTTAAAGGGGGCAGTTATTTTAGGGGCAGCAGGAATGATTGTAAAAGTAATGGGAGCATTTTTTAGAATCCCCTTGGGTTATATTATTGAATCTGAAGGTATGGGCTACTACCAAGTAGGCTATACGGTTTATAACTTTCTGTTAGCTTTTACTGCTGCTGGGTTTCCTACAGCTATATCCAAATTAGTATCAGAAAAGAGAGCAAGAGCAGATTATCAAGGGGCCCATAAGGTTTTTAAGACATCCTTCTATTTATTATTAGGCTTAGGGGCTGTAGGCTCAGTGGCTTTAGCGCTGCTAACCACTTTTTTAGTAAACAATGTGTTTGAGAGTCCAAACGCTTACTATGCAGTGGTGGCACTGGCACCAGCAGTGTTTTTTGTTGCTGTTTTAGCTGCCTTTAGAGGTTATTTCCAAGGTATGCGGGATATGACGCCTACTGCTGTTTCTCAAGTAGTAGAACAGGCGGCAAGAGTATTGTTTGGTTTTTCTTTAGCCTATATTTTTTTAAACCGTTTAGGTGTAACCTATGCTGCCGGTGGAGCTGCTTTTGGTGCCTCCGTAGGTGCTGCTTCTGCACTAGGAATGATGACATTCCTTTATAAAAAAAGGAAAAATAACATTCTCCCTTTAGAAGGACAAGCTGTTGATGCTGTAGAAGAAACCCATCAACAAATTATTAAAAGACTTTTAAGAATTGCTATTCCTATTGCTATAGGAGCGGCTGTAATGCCACTCATTAATATGCTGGACACTTTTATTGTATTGAGAAGACTGCAGGCCACTGGTTTTAGCTATCAAGAAGCAAACAGCTTATATGGACAGCTCCAGGGGATGGCAACGGCACTAGTAAATTTACCTCAAGTATTGACATTAGCATTGGCCACCAGTATTGTACCAGTTATTTCAGAATCAGTAGCTCAAAATGATTGGGATAGTACAAGAAAAGACATACAATCAGCCCTTCGGGTAGCTTTGCTGATTGGTTTGCCAGCTTCTGTAGGCCTAGCAGTATTATCTACACCAATTATGGCAATGCTTTATCCTAGAGAGCCAGCTACGATAGGTAGAATACTTCTGTTTCTAGCCTTTGCCGTGACTTTTTTAGCACCCTTACAAGCTTTGACAGGTGTATTACAGGGGTTAGGAAAACCTGACATTCCCGTTAGAAACCTTATGGTGGGAGCTGGTTTTAAGTTTATCACTACGTATACTTTGGTAGGAATTCCTGCTTTAAACGTAAAAGGTGCAGCGATAGGAACCGTCATAGCTTATTTCGCAGCATTTCTTTTAAACTTTATTGCAGTGAAAAAAGAAACCGGAGTTATTTTCGAACCTAAACAGTTCATTTTAAAACCTATTTTATCAGTGACAGTAATGGGGGCTGTTGTTTTCATTCTCTATAGACAGTTAAATGGTTTTCTTGGTAATAGTCTCTCTACAATGGTATCTATCGCTATAGGAGCAGCTGTTTATGGCATGATGCTTTTAAAAACAAGAACCATTATCGAAGAAGACTTTGACCTAGTACCAGGCGGAGGAAAACTATTAAAGTTATTTCATAAGTTAAAGCTCATGAAGTAAGAACGAGGTTAAAGTTAAACCTTAACTTTATATTTAAGAAGGGAGTGATTAAAATAGCTAAACTTACTATCGTAGGACTAGGACCGGGAGGGAAAGAACATTTAACCTTAGCTGCACTAACAGCCATGAAACAGCATAAGGAAGTATACCTAAGGACAGAAAAACATCCTGTAGTAGCTAATTTAAAAGAAGAAGGCATACAGTACAAAACCTTCGATGCTGTTTATGAGGAAAAAGAAAATTTTCAAGAAGTATACCAATTTATTGTAGATGATCTTGTGAAAAAGGCAAAGGAAGAGGATATACTTTATGCTGTACCTGGACATCCTTATGTGGCAGAACACACAGTACAAATGTTGACAGAGGCCTGCAAGAAAGAAGAAGGAATAAAAAAGGTTGTATACCCTGCCATGAGCTTTATAGATGCTATGTTTATGGCGCTAGAGATAGATCCTATTGGCGGATTTAAACTATTGGACGGGTTGCAGCTAGACAAGCAACAGCCAGACACAAACATTGCTAATATTATCACCCAAGTTTATGATCCTCTGATTGCTTCTGATGTGAAATTAAGACTGATGAACTATTATGACGATGAACAGGAGATTTTTGTAGTAAAAAACGCGGGTATTACTGAATTTCAGAGGATAGAAAAGGTCCCTCTTTATATGTTAGACCGCTTAGATTGGATCGATTATCTCACAAGTCTTTATATACCAGGGATTGACATAGAACAAAAAAAATACTATAATGTGAATAATTTGGTGGAAATAATGGAAATATTAAGAAGTAAAGAAGGCTGTCCTTGGGATATTAAGCAAACTCATGATAGTCTAAAGCCCTATCTCATAGAAGAAAGCTATGAAGTACTAGAGGCCATCGATCAAAAAGATGATATACTACTGGAGGAGGAATTAGGAGATTTACTGCTGCAGGTAATATTTCATAGTCAAATTGCCAAGGAAAGAGACGTTTTCACCATGGAAGATGTAGTAAGAGGTATTTGTGAAAAACTGATTTTTAGACATCCTCATGTTTTTAAAGGAGAAAAAGCAGATACTTCGAAAGAAGCCATACAAACTTGGGAACAACAAAAACAACAAGAAAAACAAATTAAAAGTATAGCAGATTCTATGACAAAAATCCCCAAAGAACTACCAGCATTGTTAAAGGCAGAAAAAGTTCAGAAAAAGGCAGCTAACGTTGGCTTTGACTGGGACAAGCTAGAGGATGTTGTTCATAAGGTGAAGGAAGAATTACAAGAAGTCCTAGAAGCTGAGGAAGCCAAAGATGCTGATAAAATCAAAGAAGAAGCAGGTGATTTGATTTTTGCAGTGGTAAATTTAACTAGGTTTTTAAAGGTAAATCCAGAAGACGCCTTAAGCGCTACCTGTAGAAAATTTATTAATAGGTTTCAGTACATAGAAGCAGCAGCAGCTAAAACAGGAAAATCTTTAGAGAAGATGACTTTAGAAGAAATGGATTTATTATGGGAGGAAGCAAAGCAAAAAAGCTGAAAAAATGTGGGTAATATTGTTAAAAAAAAAGGATTTTAGAAATTTGCAGAGAATATGCTATACGTACTTTAAAATACGAAGGAGGTAGTTTAAGTGAATAAAGCTGAATTAGTGGCAAGAATAGCTGAAAAAAGCCAACTAACTAAAAAGGATGCTGAACTAGCACTGAATGCTTTTATGGAAAGTGTAGAAGAGGCATTGGTAGAAGGAGATAAAGTGCAACTTGTAGGGTTTGGAACCTTTGATGTAAGAGAAAGAAAGCCAAGACAAGGAAGAAATCCAAGAAACCCTGAACAAGTGATAGATATCCCAGCTTCAAAAGCTCCTGTTTTTAAAGCAGGAAAAACATTAAAAGAAAAAATGAACGATTAATAAAAATCAGGGCTATCCCTGATTTTTATTTTTGGTGTTATAGTGGAGGGGAGCAAAACTAAATGCGTCTAGATAAATATCTTAAAGTCTCAAGAATCATTAAGCGAAGAACAGTAGCCAAAGAAGCATGTGAGAAGGGCAGGGTTTTTATCAACGGGAAAACAGCTAAGCCAGGGACAGAGGTAGCAATAGGAGATGAAATAGAGATACAATTTGGTGACCGTTCCCTAAGGGCAGAGATCACACAGATTTCTGAACATGTGAAAAAAGATGAAGCGAAGGAAATGTTTCGGTTGATAGAGTAAAAAACGTAGTTTTATTGCATAATAGAATAGAAAATGGTATATTATAATTAATAAAGAATATTTGTAGTAAAAAGATGGGACGATTGTATTCATAAGAAAAACAGGTGGTGGGCACCTGTTTTTCTTTTTGTTACCTTAAAGTGTGAATTAAAGTAGCTATTGCTGTAATGAGAGCTGCGATGGTTGTAATAAACTTTACTATGTACTCTAGCTTGTCTTTTGGTTGATGGGACAATTGTGTTCACCTCCTTTCATGGAGGATAGGCATATTATACCACAATTATAGTAACTTTAAATAACAAAAAGAACGTATGTTCGAAGATGTTATCGAAAAATTTGTATAGGAATTCCTTTTATTTCAAATACTAATCACATCTACAGCTTGAAAACTCAGAGAATTTTTGATAAGGAGAGGATTCCTATGAAGAGATTAAAGAAATTAGGAGTATTGTTATTGGCGATTATACTAGTACTGTCTTTAGCAGGCTGCCGTGTAGAAAGGCGTCCTGAAGGACCTGATACAGAAGAAACACCTCAACAAACAGAGGAAACCCCTGAAATTCCAGAATCTATTAGTCAGGGTGAAGGACAGGAGCCTAGACTAACAGTGCATATCGTGGAAACAGGAGAGTCTAGGGAAATGGATTTTGAAGAATATCTGCCAGGGGTATTGGCAGGAGAGATGCAAAATGATTGGCCAATGGAGGCCTTAAAGGCTCAAGCTATTTTGGCTAGGACCTATGTTATGGAATTTGTTGCAGACATGGGAGGTTCAAAGTACGAGGGAGCAGATGTATCTACAGATATTGAAGAAGCTCAAGCATGGAATGAGGAAGGGATCAATGAGAGAATTATACAAGCTGTCAACGATACGAGGGGACAAGTGGCTGTACATAACAATGAGTATATTAAAGCATGGTTTCATGCCCATGCAGCAGGACAAACAGCTATGGCTGTAGAAGGTTTAGGTTTAGATGGTGAAGATCCCCCTTATATTCATTCTGTTGAATCCCCAGACTCAGAGGAAGCACCAGAGGATGATGTCAACTGGAGTGAAACCTTCACAAAGGCAGAGGTTATTCAAGCTGTTCAGACTACAGGTCAGGAGCCAGGAGATTTTGACAGTATTGAAGTGGTAGAAGCAGGTCCCTCTGGAAGAGCTTATAAACTGCAGATAGGAGAAGCGGTTGTTATAGGACCAGCCTTTAGATTAGCCCTAGGCAGCACAAGAATGAAATCCAATCAACTACAAGATATCTCCGTCGAAGGAGATCAAGTGACCTTCACCGGCACAGGGTATGGTCATGGTGTTGGTATGAGCCAGTGGGGTGCTTACCAAATGGCTGAAGAAGGAAGAAATGCAGAAGAAATCGTAAAACACTATTTTAAAGATATAGAAGTTATTAAATTATGGGAATAAAAGCCGCTTTTGCGGCTTTTATTATTTAGCCTCTATTAAGTACTATTGTTGATTTTTCACTAGATAATCATAGCAACAGCTAATGAAGGCTTTGTCATCCTGAAGGAACTGAAGGATCTTAATTAATAGCACTGATGATAAGATCCTTCGCTATCCCTAGGATGACACTGATTGCAATATTTAAAATATTTTATACATAATGGACGAATCCTTTGGAATACACATAAATTAAGAGAAAAGCATCTTAAGCCAAAGGTAGGTGAATATGATGGAAGAACGAAAAACCAATCGCATTAAAGGCCACAGCCTTATATTAGAAAATAGAGAAAAGTTATCGGTTTCTGGAGTGGAGCATGTCAATACTTTTAACAGTGAGCTAATCGTAGTGGAAACCATAGCAGGAGTGATTACCATCAAGGGAGAGGAATTGGACGTAAAAAAACTAAACCTAGAGGAAGGGCAGGTATCTATCACTGGTACCGTCCATGCTATGACTTATAGCAGTCGGGATTCCTTAACAGCTAAAAGCTCAGGTTTCTTTAATAAGATTTTTAAATAACTGCCGATAAAATCATCGGCAGTTTTTTTATTGAGGGATAGTCACCAAACAAGCTATAAAAGAATATAATAACTATGAGTTCTTAATTATCAATTTATAAGGCGGTGAAATGATGATTTCCATATCACAAGAAACCTATATACTGCTGGCCACTATCTACGGAGGAATTTTAATCGGATTTATATACGATCTCTATAAAATCTTTAGAAGGATTTTTCATCCAAAAAAAATCGCCACTTTAATACAGGATTTTCTTTTTTGGCTCATTATAGCTATTGTGGCTTTTTATGTACTGATTATTAGCAATCAAGGAGCTCTAAGGTTTTATAATTTTCTAGGTTTTTTAATAGGTGCTGCCACCTATACCTTCCTCTTAAGCCATATTGTTGTAAAAGGTATACTTCTTTTGCTAAGAGCAATAAAACGCTTCTTATATGACCTTTACCAAATCATTATCTATCCTTTTCATGTAGGATTATGTCTAATAGAGGTACCTTGTTCCTATTGCAAAAGGAAAACAAAGCCTATATACTATAAGACAAAGAAATATTTTAAACTGCCGGGGAGAATGATGGAAAGAACGAAGAAAAACATCTCTACCTATTTTAAGAAAAAGTAAATAAGGGGTGTTGTTGTGCAGAAGAAAAAGAGGAGAAATAAAACCAAACAAATAGGGATAGGTATATTATGTCTAGTAGGTTGCTACATGGCCATTACGTTGTACCAGCAAAAACAGGAAATGAACTGGTTAGAGCAACAGGAGATCAACTATGTACAGCAGATAGAAGGAATCCAAAGAGATATTGAGAGCCTACAGCAACAGCTAGAAATCAGTAATGATGACGAGTATATAGAAAAAATAGCAAGACAGCAGTTGAAAATGATTGGGACGGATGAAATACTTATTATAGATATTGGACAACAGTAAAAATAAAATTTCTCTACTTGAGTCATTACATAGAATCTGATATAATATAAATGGCAAATTACAATCATTTGATTTGCAAATCAATTGTTCAAGGAGGAAGATTACTTTTATGCTGGTAGAGGAAGGTAAGATTATAGAAGGCACAGTTTCAGGTATCACAAACTTTGGTGCTTTCATTGATCTTGGAGAAGGTAAAACGGGATTAGTGCACATTTCAGAGGTTGCAGATGATTACGTAAAAAATATTCATGATTATCTAAAGGATAAGCAAAAAGTAAAGGTAAAGGTATTATCTATTGGTAAGGATGGAAAAATCAGCCTATCTATTCGACAAGCTGCTGCACAAAATAAAAAGTCCGTTAGACCTGCAGAAGTAGATTGGAGTATAAAGGAGGATGACTCCACCAGAATGACCTTTGACGATAAGATTAGCAGATTTATGAAGGACAGCGAAGAAAAGATGCAAGTCCTAAAAGCTAAAACCAAGGCCAATGGTCGAAGAGGCAATGGGTTTAGAAATAAAATATAAAACAACCGCCAGGGGAGAACCTGGCTTTTTTTATACGACGAAATCATTTGATTATATAGCGGAATTATAGGGATAGCAGACTGCGTGAAAACTAGCCGTAGTCGTGTTTTTGTCATTCTTCGCTACCCTCAGGGTGACAGTTCTGGGACAGATTGATGCTTCCAGTGTTGCCAAAGGCTAGTACAGGACCGAAGGCAAAACGATGGCGTTGTCCCTATGATGTATAGGAGGAAAAAATGAAAAAATATGCTGCGATTGATATTGGTACCAATTCTATGCGACTGCTTTTGGCAGACGTAGAAGGAACCAGGATCTTACATAGAAGCAAAGAAATCAATACCACCCGCATAGGCCAAGCGGTAGACCAAGAGGGTCTTATTACAAAAGAAGGTATGGAAAGAAATCTTCAAGCTTTTGAAGATTTTGTAAAGAAGGCTAGAGCATACCAAGCAGAAAAGATTTTTGCTATTGCCACCAGTGCCGTAAGGGATGCTAAGAATGGCAGAGACTTTGTTCAGGCTGCTTTTGATAAGACAGGCATCACTATAGAAATACTAACGGGAAAGCAAGAGGCAGAAATGGGATATAGAGGTGTACTGATGGGTCTAGAGTACCTAGATCAAGAAACCCTTGTGATAGATATAGGGGGAGGCAGCACAGAGTTTATCTTAGGACAAGGTATAAATTTACAAGAACTCATTAGCGAAAACGTAGGTGCTGTTAGAATGACGGAGAGGGTTGGAGAAGGAGAAGCTTTAGAGGAAGCCATCCAAAAAGAAATTCAAGCCGCTATAGAGAGATTTAAAAGAAAAAAGATAACACAACTAATAGGTATAGGGGGAACCATTACCACGCTGGCAGCCCTGCACCAAGAACTAGATCCCTACGATATGGAGAAGGTCCACAACTATTCTTTGTGTATAGAGGATATTGATACAATCAAAGAAAAACTGGCGGTCCTTACAATAGAAGAAAGAAGAAAGCTAAAAGGAATCCATCCTAAGAGAGCAGATATTATTGTAGCAGGAGTAACGATTTTACAAGTCATTATGAAAAGTTTAACGATACCTTCTATTATTGTCAGTGAATACGATAATTTAGAGGGATTAGTTCATGAAAAATTGCAACTTACTATTTTATAGCAGGTTGCAATTTTTTATACGTAAAACTTTTCTTCACAAACCACAAGACTTCGTCAAAAAAACATGTCTTTTCTTAACTGATCTTCCGCCTATAGTGCTTTGATCTTGTAATACCCACCATATATTTCAACTTTTTTGTCAAAATCATCAAAGTAATTGTCTAAAGTTTTTTAAAGAGAATCCCCTATTCTTGACAAATCTTTTAAGAATTCTCTGATAAAATAACCCTAACCACACACTAGAAACTTCAGTTTCTTAATCTTAGTTTTAAATTGGGGGGATAATCTATGGCAGAAAAGCCGACGGTACTACCGGTACACTTGAGTAGAGAAAAAAAATCGATACTTACATCTTTGAACAAAAAACTAATTCTATTAAATATGATGGCTTTTTTATTAGGTAGGGCAGGAATCCTTCAAGGACTCACTCCTTTTGGTATAGGTTTCTTTGCAGCCTTCAGTCACAAAGATAGAAAATATGCATCTTTAGGGATTACTACATTACTAGGCGTTATGACGATTAAAGGCGTCTATGAAAGTATTCCCTACGGTATTACATTAGGAATTATTTACTTGCTATTCCACTATGTATTAGACCTAAGAAAAGTGAAGACTTTAAAGGCTGCCTTCATCAGCGGATTTGTTTACCTTACAGTAGGCACTATTGCTTTAAGTTTTCAAAACTTTTATCTTTATGATGTAATGATGGTTAGTTTTGAGGCTTTGGTGATTTTTGTTACTGTATATATTTCATCCTATGCCTTGCCCATTATTACAGAGAGTAGAAGTCGCAAAATTTTATCTACAGAAGAAATTATTTGTGTAGCCATATTAATGGCCATCGGCCTAACCGGTATTCAAGAAGTAAGCATCCTTGACCTATCTTTGAAAAATAGTATAGCCATCCTTCTAACCATTTTATTTGCATATAATGGGGGGACAGCTGTAGGGGCATCAGTTGGGGTTACTTTGGGATTGATTACTAGTATGTCCATCGCTGGTACACCGCCAGTGATTATAGGGATCTTTGGGTTTTCAGGCTTATTAGCAGGAATCTTTAAAGATACAGGAAAACTTGGGACAGGCCTGGGGTTTTTGATGGGTAATGCGATTTTAACCTTCTATATTAATGGTTATTATGAGGTGTTTATTCAATTTAGAGAAGTGTTTTTAGCTTTTGCTTTATTCCTCCTGTTGCCAGCAGCCTGGATTGAACAATTAGAAAAATTTACAAACAATCCAAAAAGTATCATTTATGCTGATCAAAGCCACAGTGAGAGGATGAAAAAGCAAACCTATGAAAAACTCATGGAGTTTTCTAGTGCGTTTCACGAGTTGGCGGCAACCTTCGAAAAGGTTTCAGATAAATACGAGATTTTCGAAAGAGATGATTTAACTAACCTCATTCAAGAGGTGGCAAATCATACTTGTTACAAGTGTGGCATGAAGAGAAGTTGTTGGGAAAAGAATTTTAATACCACGTACCAAAGTATGGCAGATCTATTGGTCTTGATAGAAACTCGAGACAACATAGAAGTGGAAGCACTACCAGAAGAAATTCGAAAACGTTGTATTCATTCTGAACAAGTAGTAGAAAAAATGACACATCTTTACCAATTAAGCTACTTAGATATGACATGGAAACAACAGTTTATTGAAAATAGACATTTAGTAGGGGAGCAGTTTCACGGTGTATCAGAGGTAATCCGACAGATGGCAAAGGATTTAAGTGGCGAAACTACCTTTGATATAGATTTGGAGAATGATTTGTATGTAGCCTTAGATAAGGCAGGTCTATCGGTAAAAAATATCATGGTTACTAATCACCAAGGGGGTAACCTAGAAATTACGATAGAGAAAAACCCTTGTTATCATAGAGAGAGCTGTACGAACAACTTCATACCAGTTATTTCTGAAGCAGTTGGCAGTAAACTTGTAAAAAAACCCGGTACCTGTAGTTATCAGAGGGATGGAGAGGGCTGTAGCTTCACTTTGGTGAAGGCTAATCAGTATACCGCCGTCACAAAAGTTGCTAAGATGACGAAGTCAGGAAATCTTTTATCGGGGGATACCTACACCTTTATGGATATCAAGGACAATCAATACTTAACGGCTATAAGCGATGGCATGGGCACAGGAGATAAAGCCCATCGTCAATCAAGTGCTACAATTACAATGCTGGAAAAAATGATGGAAACAGGATTTGATCGGGAGGTGGCGATAAAGACCATTAATTCAATGTTGATGTTGAAATCATCGGAAGAAATCTTTTCAACGTTAGATATGGCCTTAATAGATTTATGTAAAGGAAAAGCAGACTTTGTTAAAATTGGAGGTGCACAAAGCTTTATCAAAAGAAATCAAACAACCATAGAGACAATACATTCTTCTACTTTGCCGATAGGGATTCTAAAAGATATCCAATATAATGAAAATGTGCAAAATATAGAAGATGGAGACTTGATCATTATGGTTTCGGACGGTATATTGGAGGTGAATAAAGAAGAAGGAGAACAGTGGTTGGAGGAATTCTTGGCCAGCGTAGAAACAAGAAATCCCCAAGACTTAGCGGATAGAATCTTAGAAAAGGCGCTGCACTTAAATAATAATAAAGTAAAGGATGATATGACGGTACTGGTAACCAAAATTTTTAAGGCAGCGTAGGTGAAAAAACAAAGAAAATTTTACAGCATTTAGCTGAAATTTTGAGAGGGTTTTAGAAAAATTAACGGAAGAAGGGCCTGGAATAAAAAAATATAGAAAAGAGGTGAAAAAAAGCCATGCAGGAGACTGCATGGCTTTTCAAATTGATTACGGCATATAAGTTGCTGTTTTAATCATCAAGGGAGAATATGCTTTATCTACCTAGCTGAGTCATGGGGACGGCAGGCTGCGCAAAAACTAACGTTATTCGGGTTTTTGTCATTCTGAACGCAGTGAAGAATCTTGTGTTTTAGACCTTTAAGACCCATTCGCTACGCTCAGGGTGACAATTCTCACGCAGTCTGCCGGTTCATCTGGCACGTATGTTTTTATGTGCCTGAGGGACTGTCCCCATGGCGTAGCGGTGATTTGCGGTACACTTGTAAATTTCTACTGCCTGGTATAAGTTACTGTCTTAATCATCAGAGGAGAATAGCGAATGTAATATATTTACTACAACTTATATATCTATATTTTTAGCACTATCTGTTTCTTAATAAGCTGTTAAGAGAAGAACTATTTCTATTTGAAAAGACATAGTCTGTAATCTTCAACACCTTCTCCTCCGGCACATATTCCACCACCCAGTAAAGAGCATCAGCTAAGTCAGTGATAGGTACGTAGATCTCTTCCCCTATCATAAAAGGCTCTCTAAGAAGAGCAAAGGGAGAGCCGTCTACCTCTAAGCCTATACCATCAAACCAAACAGTGACGGTTCGTTTCACTGTAGAAGATAGTACTGGTGATAAAAGCTCTCTTCTAGTAGAAGAAGAGGTGCTTCTTCTATAGGTATAATCATAGTCATATGAATCCACTTCTCGGCTTAGAAAGCGAAAACTTAAGACATCTTGTTTCTTATAACTATCGACAATTTTACCGTATACATCCACTTCACCATCAAAGTTCCAAATCTCTCTTTCCAACCGATTTAGAAAATTCCTCCGATTAGTAGAACTCCAATCATAAAAATCTTCATTGTCAAAGGAAACGATTAAGTCAAGATCATAACGATTTGCGGTAACCTCATAATCAAAATCAATCCTATTATAGGAGGACAGATTTCTTCTTAAATGTCTCTCCAGACTGGTTTCATTGATATAAATTCTACTGTAGTTGTCTCTATGATGGTAACGAAAATCAAAAGACAGCTTGTTACCACTAGTATCAAAGGAAACGTAGGTTCTAGAAGAAGATGATGTATCCCGAATAGAACCTTCCATACGGGCTTCATCATCATAAAGATCCCTGATAGCATAAAACATGTCTTCCAACCAAGTTTCTATCACACTCCTAGAAAGCTGCTGAAAATCTGATGCATCTCTGCTGGGAAAGGTAATATGGAGTCGATAGCGGTTACTGCTGGAATGACTCAAGTTGATAGACATAGAAATACCCCTCAAACTACCAAAATAGTCCTGCAAGTAAGTTTCCATCCCCTGACGGGTAGAGATTTTTCTGTAGGGAAGCCTCGATATCTCTTGATGACTTCTGTTTCTTTCCTGAAGTTGTTGACGCAAAGCTTGAATTTCATAGTCCCTCTGCAACAAATTTCCTGCCAAATTTTTAATCGTGGTATCCTTCAGTAAATCACTGGTGCCAACCTTGATGACTTTTTCAGTAGCATCATATTCTGCATCCAGATAAAGTCTTTGAGCTAAGCTCTTGATGGGAACATAGACTTCATCCTCGTAGATAAAGGGTTCTAGATGTAGGTTAAGGGGTATAGTGTTTACCGAGACCTTAATATCATTAAATTCCCCGGTAATATTCCTAGGGTAACTCTCCGCGGCTACATTAGCTACAGACAATAAACATAACAGCATACATAAAAGAAAAGAAATAAATTTTTTCATTTTGTTTACCTCCTAAAGGCTTCTTTATATATTTATTATATCGGAGAGGAGGTAGAAAAACTATATAAAAATTCCATACTATTCCATGAAAAACATCTCCACCTTCTCCTCTACTATTTAGTCAAAAGTATATTTTTCAATTTCGTTACAATTAAATGGAAACAAAGGAAACTAAATATATATGTGGTATAATTAACATAACTTATCATTATACATTACCAAAATATACTATTGAAGATTATGGGAGCTTTGCCGATAAGTGTTATATGTACCAAATTTAATGGCGCAAGTAATTTATAAAAATAAAATCACTAAAAAACCTTTGTACTACTGAAATTAGAAAAAGGAGGAGAAATATGAAGCGGAAAATCAGGCAGAAGATATCGGTATTGATCATGGTAATAATGATAGTAACACAACTAGTTACGGTAGCCAATGCCATAGATGTGGGGGGAGGTGCTGAGGTAACTGCCATCAAGTATCAAGTCGTTCGGGATAGCAATTATAACATTACACAAGCCCTAGTGGAGATTAGGGGAGAGAACTTAGTCAACCCAGTAGTGCTGTTTTCTACCAACGATGGGACAAAACAAATGGGCAAAATCACCTTGAACCTTTCTAGTTTCATCCAATATAGCTTTACCCCTGAAGAAGTGGACAGCTTTACAGGTGGTATCATTATTGGAAACAAAGAATTTAATCTTGGTTTAGGAAGCTTTCCTACGATTGATGCTACCACTAAAATCGTAAATATTAGTGAAGAAGACACTTTAGTAATTAACGGAAGAAACCTTAATCAGTTTAAAGAAGAAGAAAATTTCATCATAAAAGGAGAGTATGGAAAGGCTGGGCAATTTAAGGAGTTTGGAGAAGGAAATAGTGATCCCGAAAGAATTGTAATAGATAAAGCTACTCCTCCAGGAGAGCGGGGTTTGCAAAATATACGTATTATTAAAGAAAAAAAATCAGGTGTTACAATGGATCCTGAAATTGTAGTGGAATACAATTATAACAATATTTTTAGTTTTGTTAGCGACTTAAATATTAGTGATATGGAAATGTATCCCAATATAGGCGCAAGAGGAGATTTGCTTTACATTAGATCTGAGGATTTTACCAAACCCTATGATGTATATTTTTTTAGTGTGGCCAATGCCTCTGCCGAATCGTTTTCACCCACTAACAAAGCTGTTCCCGTGGGTTTTGAAGTTAAATCTTCAATAAATCCAAAGGCTTTGTTGACGGTGGAAGTTCCTCAAGGGGTTAGTCTAGGAAGTCATTATGTAATATTAGCAGAAACTATCAATGGACAAGTGGTAGCACAACAAATGATTATGAAAGATGCCACCAATCCTGCGATCTATACCGTAGTAGATGCTACCAATCGTGCTAGGATTACCAATGTGCATCCTGCTAAAGGACCTGATATCGGAGGCACACCAGTAGGGATTGAAGGTCGAAATATCCTAAGTTCTAGTATTAGTCCATCAGAGTTAGTGATTAATTATGCAGCAGACAAAAGAACTGTTGTGTTATCACCTAACAAACAAGAAATTATAATAACCTACAATGATGCTACCTATCAAGAGCAACCGGTTACAGTTGAGCGAAGGATTAAAGTGCAGATAGGAGGCATAGCCACCTTTGAAGAAACTGCAGATGGAAGACCTAGAGTAGAAATAGGAGCCAATGACAAACTCTATGTGGTTACTCCAAAGGTAGATGATGCTGCTACCAATCCGGACAAAGAAGTTTTAGCAGAAATTAGAACAGTGATTAAAGAAAACAATACTGGCGGCAATGAATATATCTTTCAAGAAGTAGCTCGATGGAATAATAAGTTTATCTATGAAGCCAGTTCTATTCTCCCTATTGTAGAAACTGTTACACCTAGCAAAGTGCAATTAGATGGGGATAGATTAAAGGAAGATACTCTCGTTTCCATCAGAGGAAAGAATTTTATGGTGAACCGCTATATTAATAGTCAAGGTCAAACCATAGTAAATTATCCTAAAATCCTGATGAAAACTGCAAATGATACAGATATACATAACTACGAACTAATGTTACAAAAACAGATTGTTGGAGGAACAGTTACGGCCAAAGTCAGTTGGAGAAGTGCTTCAGGGATCATTGAACAAGATGAAGGTGTGGAAATCCTAGTGCTTGACGACTTTGATCGGATTGTTGATGGAACGACAGGTAGGGATGTTGGTACCAGGATCGTTATGAAGATACCTAAGGATGTAGTAGCCTCTATTGGTATGAAAAATGTACAGGTTACCAACCCAACAAGAGGCTCGCAAGAAGCAGGTCTATCTGACATACAGTTGGATAAGATAGAATTTGTTACTGCTGCAGATAATCCTTACATCGACGAAGTGGTACCAAATATTGTGACAGTAGATGGAGGACAAGATATAGAGGTGCGGGGAAGTAACTTCTTAGAGGGAGTAAAGGTATTTATCGATGGAAAAGAGGTGACAGGGGTAAGCAGAGAGATTGCCACTGGAGGAAACAAATTTCTCTTAAAATTTAAAGCACCCAAGGGCAGAGAGGGAGTTACCCAATTGATGGTAATGAATCCATCGGGAGCAATGGCTGCCGCTGAATTTGTCTATGTAGATACCCTAGACAAGGATCCTAAAATAACTAGCTTTGCCCCTAACAAAGGCAGTAATGGTACATTGGTAGTGGTCAACGGGGATAATTTTCTAAAGCCAGACTCCACTACGAAAGACATTAGCGGCAATGGAATTTACCGTTTAATCGGTACTAGGATTTTATTGGATGGCCAAGATATCAATAGCTACTATAGAGAAGGCAGCAATATCGCCCTACAAAACTACACTGCTCCTGCTGGAGAACAATATCAGTTGATTCAAAGGGATGGTGTGCAGGGAGTGAAATTTGCCAACTATTATCACAGTGTCCTTTTACATGATGAAGCTAGCAATCAATACTATACTCTAGATATAAATGCTGCGGGCAACTTAATCCTTTCCGATGGTGTACAAAATACTTATCGCATTGTCCAAGCAGTAGATGGACAGCAATCAAGATTTGTTGCAACAAAAGGAGGCGCTGAGTATAGAATTGAAGTAGGAAAGCAAGCTGGGGCTTCAGATATTCTGACCATTACAAGGGGTGCTGAAGAGACAGTGCTAAAAGTCAAAACCCCCTATGCCATTGAAAATAATATCATTATTGGTAATAGAGTACAAGTATTAACAAAAAATCAAATACTTTTTACCGTACCTCAGTTGGGGGTAGAAAAATGGTACAATTTATCTGTTCAAAACCCAGATACTAAAATTGATACAAGAACTGGGCAAAATGGATTTTACTATTTTAAACAACCTCAAAGAAACCCTATCATTACCACGGTTACTCCTCCTCAAGGCTCCACTGAAGGAGGGTATGCTGTCGATATTGAAGGACAAGATTTCCAAGATTTTGGAGGTGCACAGAAGAGTAGAGTATATGTTGGAGGCGTAGAGGTACCAGCGACAGACGTATCCGTAAGCACCGATGGTAGGAAAATCACCATTATCATGCCACGATATCCAGGAGACCTAAAAGTGGAGGTGGAAAATGGAAGAAAAACAGTGCCGGTAGTGGTTGTCAACATAGACGGTGGAAACGCCAATAAACCTGATGGTTTTACTTATGTGATTCCAACCAGTAACCCTACAATAAATCGAATTACTCCCAATAAAGGCAATGCTGCAGGAGGAGAAACTGTTCGAATATGGGGTACTGATTTTCGATTCTTTGAACCCTACGAAGATGCTAACGGTAACGCTAAATATGATTTAGGAGAAAAGTTTCAAGACCTAAATGATAATGGCAAATGGGATAATATAGAAGGTATGGATATTGCAGAATTATCAGCAGCGGATAAAAAAATACTGCCTATGGTTTACTTTGGAAAACATAGAGCAGAGATTTTAGAGTTTTCTCAAGGTTATTTGGTGGTGAGTTTACCCACTGGTAGCAAGGGAGTAGTGGATGTATTTGTGGTGAACAATGATTTTGGTACTTCTAACAAAATGAAGTTTACTTACGAAGCTTCTAGTCCTAGAGTTACTAACATTATTCCTCCCGAAGGAAATAAGTCCGGGAAGGTAAAAACAGAAATAAACGGTTCGGATTTTTCTAGCTCTATACTTCATATCTATAATCAAAAAACAGAAAATGAGCTGCAGCAATATGACGTTATAGAAATGCCCCTCGTGCATTTTGGAGATGTGAAAAACCCAATGATCTCAAACAGAAGTATTGATGTAAGTGCTCTAAATGGGGGATCTATTGTTAATGGCAGAGCCAGTGTAGATGTGGGTAATATCACTGTAGATTATCAGTCAACCGCTAACAGTACAAAAGTAATACTCCAAATGACAGAGGGAGGAGAAGTGTATACCTTCCAAGTCAACGGCTATGATAATACGATAAAATATATTGATACGGCTACCCTTAAAAATTCAAATGGAAAAGCTAGTGACAATAGCTACGAATTAGTTAGACTAGAGGTAGATCCAGTAGAACGAAAGCTCATAGTAGAGAGGGGTTACACACCTTTTCATCCTAATGCTTCTATGACTAGTGGACAAATTGTACTATATACGCCTTCTTACTACACTATTGGAAGGGTACCAGTTACTATCAAAAACCCAGATGGCAGCAGTGCTCAGGTACAATATGAATATAAAAATCCTGATAGTAATCCTAAAATTACCAATGTTACGAAAGAAGGAGAATCTCCAGTTTTAACCACTATAGATGGTAAAGAAGTTAGGGTATTAAGGATGACCCATAAAGGTGGAAGCATTGTCAGTATTATTGGGGAGGATTTTAGAGAAAATGCAGAAATCTATATTTCTAACATAGCTCATATTACACAAAGATCTAATAATAAGCTAGAGCATAACTCTTCTACCCAAATGACTTTTGAAATGCCCAACGTTGGAGAAAACGCAGTGGGACGTCTTCATCGAGTGATCGTTAAAAACTATGATGGCGCTTCTGCTACATCTGATGAATTAACGCCTCCTATCTATATAGAGTTCGTGAAGGGAGAATCTGATCCAGCTCTAGGAGGTATCGAGCCAAATAAAGGTCTTGTCACAGGAGGTACCCGTGTCAAAATTACTGGAAATGACTTTAGGAAGAGTATGGAGGGTTTTGAAGGAGAAGTCCTGAAGGTCTTCTTCGGAGAAACAGCAGTTGTTTATCAAGAGGGAAATAGCAGATTAGATATAGAAGACTACAGAACCCTCCATGTAACAGTGCCCGCTGGTACAAAGCCAGGTGTTGTACCAGTAAGAGTAGAAAATCCCGATGGATCCTTAGGGGCACCGCCATTACAGTTTACCTATATAAGCAAACCAAAAATAGACAGCATTGATCCTGAGTGGATTTTTACAAATGATACCACGACGGAAATAACTCTTGCTGGTGAAATGTTTATGTCAGGAGCAAAGGTAATACTAGGTGGTAGAATTGTTGAAGGGGGTACTACAAATTCAGAAGATACCGTGTTAGCTGAAGGGATTGTTCGCGTACGGGATGGTAAGAACATAGATGCATCTGTAGTAGGGGGTGTAACAGCGGCCTCGGTAACTGTGGTAGATGATAAGACCATAACAGTGAGGTTTAATGAAGCGCTGGGACTACAAAATAACGATATTATCGTTGTCAACCCTGATGGTGGTATATCAGAACCTTACAAAGGCTTTAAATACCAGACACCTATACCAGACAAACCTCTGGTACTAGAAGCTATACCGGGCTTTGAATCCACAATGCAATTGATATGGTCCAAATCAGCACCTGAGGTACTAAATGCTGCTGACAAATATGAAGTCTATGCTAAAAGATCTAGCGACAGAAACTATAGCTTTATAGCAGACACCAGAGATGCGGAGTTTTTAGTGAGGGGCTTAGAACCTGATACCCGTTATGATTTTATGGTGAGGGCACTAAACAGCTACGGCAGTGCCTTGGAATTTGCAGAGGTCAGTGCTAGAACCTTAAGATTGAGTGAAGATGATAAATTAAAAGACAAGTTACAAGAACTAGACAAGGAAGAGAATAAGCTGAATTATGAAGGCAAGGAAGAAGTAATCAATGGTGCCCTGGTGAAGACTATTGGAAGTCGTCAGATTCCAACGGGTACAGGCTCTCACACCATCGATTTCTCCTTGAGTCAATACAGTAGCCACAATAAATTCATCGTAGCAATACCAGTGTCTCTGCTATCTACTTTAGATAGAAACATTGTGATTACAGATGGGAATGCCAACTTCAGCTTCCCAGCTAAGAGTCTATATACCCGAGAAGTAATTCAAGGATCAGCCGGTAATCTTGAGGATGCTTATGTACGCATCACTTTTGAAAGAGTGGCAGGTCAAGAGGCACAGGGGCTTTACTCAGCAGTTTCTAGAACCCAGAGAAGAGCCTCCAACATCTACGGTATTGACTTTGATCTACAGGTAGGAAAAACCACTACAGCTATTAGGCAGATGCTGCAAAACGGTAACCTGGCAATCAATTTTGATGCTAGAGCCTATTCAAACGTTGATGCTGCTAAGCTCTTTATAGGAAAGTACGACCCATCTAAACACGAATTTACAAGACAAAGAAGCAGCAGCGCTACAACCACACAAGAACCAGGAAGGTTTATGTTGTTGGCGGATAGATAAGACTACTTGCAGGGCGGGTTTTTCTACCCGCCCTTTAACACAACAAAATTGAGAAACAAGGCAAATGAAACGTTCCCTTGTATTCTCAAAAAAGGAGGGATCCCATGAAATTTCTAAAGAAAAAAAGAAGTCTAAGCATTGTTCTGACAATCATCTTTATCCTACAATTTCTACCTTATACAACCTTTGCCATAGATACCTTAAGTCCATATCCAGCCCACAATGGACTGCAAAACGGCGGGGATCTATACAGAAGCATTAACTTTACTGACATTAATAACCATTGGGGAAAGGCACATATTCAAGAAGCAGCTGGCTTATCCTTGATGAAAGGGACGGGAAACCAAAGGTTTCAACCAGACCAGCAACTTACTCGCCTAGAGGCCTTGACAATTTTGGTTAAAGCTATAGGTGAAGATGAAGAGGCACAAAGATTGGGAGAGCAACAAATGCCTCCAAGAGTGAGGGACATTGTGGTGCTAAGCACGGCAGAACACTGGGGAAGGGGCTACCTGCAAGTGGCACTACAAAACAACATTGTAACTCCTCAGGAAGTCAATGAAATCATGAATCTGACACCTCAACAAATGGAGAACCTTCAACAGCAGGTTGAAAACCGTTTAGCGACTTATGAAGGTCGAGAATTGACACCAGCAGAAATGACAAACCTACAAAACCAAATTACTGAACAGCTAGAGACTCGCAGCACATGGAGTCGTCCAGTGAGTCGTCAACAGGCTGCCGCTTGGATTGCTAGAGCATTGGATCTAGAGGGAATTTATGGCGCCGATATGAGAAGGGTAAATGCATTTAATGATATGAACCAAATGGATACAGAAAAGATTCCTCTAGTAGAGGCAGTACTGCAAAAAGGCATTATGTCTGGCACCTCCAGTAATACCTTTGCCCCTGGACAATCTCTTACTAGGGCAGAGATGGCTGCAACGATAGCAAAATTTCACGAAGAACTACTAGGGCAAAGAGGACTAATAAAAAAACAAGGAGAAATTATTGCAGTAGAAGAACTGCAACATGAAGGCAGCACTAAAAAAGTATTTACCATAGAAAATCATGATAACAGCAAAAATCTTATCGTTACAGAAACTTCATTAAGAGATTTTCCCGTACGAAAACAAGGAAATTTAGCTTTATCCAATACCCTTCAGATGGGTGATTTGATTCGCTACTATATCAATCAAAACGATGAAGTAATCTATGCCTCGATGGACTCCACTGCAACAACCATCATAGAAGGCTTTGTGGAGACCCTTGATGCAGACAGTCGCCAACTGGTAATCGCAGATTTTCAAGACAAGCGACATATTTTGCAGGTACAGCCCTCTGCCAAGATACAAATCAACGGTAAAGATGTGGCTTTAGACCAGCTGCTATATGGGATGGAGGTAAAGGTCACAACAGTAGGAGACAGAACCACAGATGTACAAGGCTATCTAGAAGAAGATCCTGATCGCCATGGATACATTCCCCCTGGCAGCAGAACTAAAGTAGGAGATATACTCTTTATTGACAGTAATACAGTGGAAATTAGGAGTGGGGGAGTTAGAGAAAGGTACAAAATCACTACGGGAACCCGTGTTTTAAGAAGTGAAAGACCTGCAAATCTTTTTGAAATAAAGACTGGGGATCGAGTAATGCTCTTCTTCAATGATATCTATAGCCCAGACATCGCCACCATCAGAGTAGAAGACCATGAAAGACATATAACTGGTGTATATCGAGGACAGATAGAACAAGTAGACCAAAGAAACAGAGAAGTTGTTCTAAAGAATGTTAGCACCTATCAACAAGGCAGATGGGTGAAGCATCCTCAGGATCAAGTGAAGCTTAAGGCGGAGGGAAACCTTCTTTATGAGGGAACAGAGCAGGTGACATTAAGAGACTTGACTACTAGAAGAGACCAAGAGGCCTATGTGGCGGTAGAAAGCAGCTATGGGGTTCCAAGAGTAGCAAAAATGTTGCTAAAGCAAGGTTCTTCCGTAGTTTATGAAAGCACCATCAGTGATGTACAGTACAGTACAGGAAGGATGGTGGTAGACAACACTGGTTTCACCTTCCATCCAGGAACCATTGTTGTAAAAAACAACCGCTTAGTGGACACGTTGAACCTAGATTTAAGACAAAATGTCTATGTAGCAGCAGATATTCTTAGAGGAAGTAGAAACGCCTCCTTTGTCTCTATAGAATATACTGGTATGTTGGAGGATCGCATCGATGCTACGCGTCTGGTGATTTATAGAGGACTTGTGGAGGATATTCACCACTACGGTATTACTATAGGAAGATTAGGCTATCGATTAGATTATCTCAGACTAGAGGACAACCAGTGGACAGAGGTTTCCAGCAGAAGAAGAGTCACCTTAACAGAGGATACATTTATATTTGACAGTGAACTAAAGCAGGAAATAGACCCTAGCCACTTTATCGACACACGCTTCATTGATCCAGAGGAGATCGAAGACGATGAACTGAGAAGACGAATCGAAGATCGTTTCTATGTTGATAAAGCAGCATACTTTATAGTAAAGGAAACCCATGTAGAGGGAGAAATTTACGAAGAAGTATTGGCATTGAATCTAACCCCTGTCAGCATCCATGAGAGAGGAAGACTTCATATCGAACATAGTGCCATTGGGGAGATTACAGACATCAACCTCGATACTCAAACCATTACCCTGGGCAATGTAAGACATTGGAACAGCCTAAACAGACGTTGGGAAACCGTGAGAACGCCAGAAACCATCACCACCGACAAGGCAGTAATTTTGATCAACGATAACCCAATTACCAAGGATGAGCTTTATAGAATAAGAAGAAATGCAAAAGCCTATGTGGTGAAGAGCAAGAACGTCTCCACTGGTGACGATGGCTATGTCATCATCGTAGAACAATAAGGGGGAGCGCATATGAGAAAACTAGCAGCGAAAACAATACTGACACTGTTATTGACTTTGTCTTTGGGCATACAAAGCTACGCCCTTGAAATCCCTGGATATGAAGGGGGAATACAAAATGAAATGACCTATCGAGAGGTGATCTTTGTCACTGGAGAACCTATTGTAGTACAAGGAACTGTAACCGTTCAAGACAGAGCAGATCGTATTACTTATACTTACAGAAACCTAAGCAATGCTGAAAAAAATGTCACTTTAACTCGAAATGTTACATTGACAAAAGAAACTGTAGCCAATGGTAAGGACCAAAAAACAGAAGTGTTATCCCTGAGTCGCTATAGAGAAACTATTAATGCCAATGGGGTAAGATATGAGACCACAGAAGCGCAGCATCCATGGAGTAAAGCCCAAGTGTTCCATGAAAAGCCCGGGGTCACCTATTTTGCAGGCAACTGGGATGGTACCAAGGTTTATACCATCAATAGAAATGAAGGCACAGTAATAGTAGAAAGCCAAGGCACAGTGGTGGGTTATGACCACCACTGGGGTGCCACCCAAACACAGACCATCCAGCACTATATTCAATATCAGCGAAATGGCAACAATGGAGAAGACGGTCTATCCTGGGAAGGCACAGCAGAAGTAAGCGTGGTTCATAACCGTACCAAGGATTATAATTATGAAGCAAATGCTCCTTCTCAGATTAGCTTTAGAGGAGGATACTTGCTGACAGAAAAAGAAGAAAACATATTAAAGTACAGCTACAACCTTCCTAGATTAGGGGAGAATGGTAGCCAGCTTATAGGCAGGAATACCGATACCAACAGCATAACCTTGTATACCAACCCTATCAATAAAAGACTTACAATTCCCGCTATGAGGGATGTATCTGGACATTGGTTAGAAAGAGAAGTGCTGCTTTTAGCCAGCCTAGAAGCACTATCTCCCACCAACACTAACTTTGGTCCTGACCTACCTATGAGCCGTGGAGAATTTGCTAAGGCACTGGGTGTGGTGATGGGGATAGAAAAAGAGGCACAACCTACTGTAAGACAGAGAAGCGTAAGAACAGCAGAGGAACCACCTGCCATCTTCGTAGATGTACCTAAGCAGGATGCAAACCAGAAATATATTGAAGCTATTTACGAAAGAGGTGTTATGAAGGGTGTAGGGAAAGATCACTTTCTACCAAATCAAAGTATCACCAGAGCAGAGGCAACAGTAGCTATTATCAAGGCAGTGGGCTTTGAAGGACTGGCACCTATACAACAATACGCTACTGGCTATATCGATGATCATGTAGTACCTTTGTGGGCACGAGATGCTGTCTATCTATCAAGGGAATTAGGATTGATAGAGGATGCTAACGGTTACTTTCAACCCAACAGAGCTCTTACAAAGGCAGAAGCAGTAGAGATACTGACCAACCTTATTCATTACTTACAAAGAGATATAAGGTATGATTACAGAGAGAGAATATTAAATTACTAAAAGGAAAAAAATAGATTGAAAACCCCCTTTGAAAAAGGATATAATAAGAAAAAACAAGATAAGGGGGTTCATTTATCTTGGAAGAGAAAATGTTCTTGATGTTAGAAAAAATCTATAGTGAACTACAGGGTGTAAAAGGAGAAGTAAATGGCTTAAACTCAGAGGCAAGCAGTTTAAAATCAGAAGTAGGTAGCTTAAACTCAGAGGTAAGTAGTTTAAAGTCAGAAGTAGGTAGCTTAAACTCAGAGGTAAGTAGTTTAAAGTCAGAAGTAAGTAGCCTAAAATCAGAAGTTAGAGAAAATAGCCAACGACTAACAAAGCTAGAAACAAAAGTAGAAAATGAAGTCGTTACCAAAATCAACAGCCTTTTTGACGGCTACATACAAAATACAGAAACCATCAACCGTGTAGAAGACAAAGTAGATCACCTAACAGAAAAAGTAGAAAAGCAAGAACTAGAAATAAGGGTCATAAAAGGGGGAAAATAGCTATACCTTCCCCCTTTAGAGTGACCCTTTTCTTTTTGTTCATGTAACACATCAACACCATCCAGCGAAGCCAAGGGAACCCCGCAGCGGGGGACCGGGGACCGTGAATGAGTGGAGCCAAGGGACTGTCCATCTGTCTGGCGCCCCCCACAGCGGAGCCATGGGGACGGTTCGAGAGCTTCCGAAGCGTAGCGAAGGACCAAAGGGAAAGCGATGGAACCGTCCCCGTGGTGTAGCGGAGATATAACAGGAAATAAAGATCCCAGTATCTTAAAGTAGTACTCCAACAAAAAACTTTAAATCTTAACCACAAGAAAGGATGAAACAACATGTCAACAAAGTACATTTTTATCACAGGCGGAGTAGTTTCTTCACTAGGCAAGGGCATCACCGCCGCATCGCTAGGACAACTATTAAAAAGCAGAGGCCTAAAAGTAACCCTACAAAAATTTGACCCCTATCTAAACATCGATCCCGGTACCATGAGCCCTTACCAACATGGTGAAGTATTCGTCACCGATGATGGAGCAGAGACAGATCTAGACTTAGGCCACTATGAAAGATTTATCGATATCAACCTCAGTAAGTATAGCAGCGTTACCTCCGGCAAGGTGTACTCTACTGTCATCAATAAAGAACGAAAAGGAGACTACTTAGGAGGTACAGTACAGGTGATCCCTCATATTACCAATGAAATCAAAGAGAGAATCTACAGAGTAGGTAGAGATGGTAACTTTGATGCGGTCATCACAGAGGTGGGGGGTACAGTAGGAGATATCGAAAGTCTCCCTTTTTTAGAAGCCATCCGTCAGATAAAATACGAAGTTGGACGGGAAAGCACCATGTATATTCATGTCACTTTGGTACCCTACTTGGGAAAGGCAGGAGAGTTAAAGACAAAGCCTACCCAGCATAGCGTAAAAGAACTAAGAAGTATTGGTATACAACCTGATCTAGTGGTATGCCGCACAGAAAAACCTCTATCTCAGGAGATGAAGGACAAGATTGGCCTTTTCTGCAACCTAGACCCAGGACATGTAGTACAAAACATGGATGCCCAAAGTCTCTATGAGGTACCCCTATTATTAAAGGAAGAAAAATTAGACGAGTTGGTGGTAAAGCGTCTAAAGCTACAAGCAGGGGTAGCAGAGCTTACCCAGTGGAAGGAAGTTGTAGAAAGAGATAAAAATCCTAAGGGCAGAGTAAAGATTGCATTGGTAGGGAAGTATGTGGAGTTAAGAGACGCTTACCTTTCTGTATCGGAAGCATTAACCCACGCCGGTATATATAATAATGTAAAGATAGATATTGATTGGATTCATTCAGAGGATGTTTTAGAAGAAAGCGTAGAGGAGTTGCTAAAAGGAGCACAGGGGATCTTAGTACCTGGTGGCTTTGGGGACCGTGGTGTAGAAGGAAAAATCAGCGCTTTAAAATATGCTCGTGAAAACAACATTCCTCTACTAGGAATCTGCCTAGGGATGCAGTTGGCAGTTATAGAATATGCTAGAAATGTATTAAACTTAAAGGATGCCCACAGCTCCGAATTGAACCCCGACACCACCAATCCAGTCATTGATCTGATGCCAGAACAAAAAGATGTAGAAGATATGGGCGGCACTATGCGTCTAGGTCTATACCCTTGTAAAATCTATACTGACACCAAAGCCAGAGAAGCCTATGGAGAGGATTTAATCTATGAAAGACATCGTCATCGCTATGAATTCAACAACCATTATAGAGATGCCCTAACAGAGGCAGGGCTCATTATCAGTGGCATTTCTCCAGATGAAAGATTGGTAGAAATCGTAGAAATCAAAGATCACCCATGGTTTGTAGCCGCCCAATTCCACCCAGAATTCAAATCCAGACCTACAAGACCACACCCTTTGTTTAGGGACTTTGTAAAGGCAGCAATAGATCAGTAAAGAAAATGTAATAAAAAAACTTTGTTTTTTTAGCAGGAATTTTTTATGGGACATAGAATACTATTGTAGTGGAGGAGTAAAACTCCACTACTGTATTTTTTATATGCTTTTTAATTATATAATTAAAATAAGGTTAATAAAGCTATGGAACTGCATCGAAGTCAAGAAGACTGACATCTACACCACAGCTTGTTAAACGGAGCTAAGGGACTGTCCCCATGGCGTAGTGATGCTTAAACAGAAGCTTGTCAAAAAAGGTAAAAAAATTGTAACATACTTGTAATGGTAATTTAGTGAGATTATGTGTATAATGGTTTTAGTAGCAAGGAGAACACTAATTTTACAGTTGTGTTACAAACTACCATTAGAAGTTGACCTTGGAAATAACAGATGGTATAATCGTAGCTACGGGGCAAGTGATAAAGCAAGTGAATAGTGATATGTTTTTAAGAAGAGATTTGTCGCTTACGCTTATTTACAACTTATGCTTTTAAAGGTTTAAAACCTTTAAAATATAGTACTTTGGGGGGTTGAATACATAAGCATCCTAAAGTAAGAAAAAAATAAAAAACTTAAAATTTAAAGGAGGAAGAAAAAGCATGAAAAGAAAAATAGCACTTTTATTAGCGCTAGCTATGGTATTAACTATGATACCAATGATGTCCTTCGCTGCATCTAGCAATGCTATGAGTAACATTGTAAGCGTAGGAAGAAATGCAGATTTAGGTGAAAACTTAAGAACAGCACCAGTATTACATTTAAGAGAATCTGAGCCAGGAAACTCTTGGAGAGAAGGTGGCGTGTTCAGATTAACTTTATCAGATGGATTAAAGTGGAATAACAATGCTGCTGACACTGTTGCATCAAATGTATACAATGACAGCCAAAGCTTCAACATCAACAGATTTATTGCTGCTGATGGAAGTATCATTGCTAATCCTACTAACACAAACAACTATGAAATGGGAAGAAGCACAACTGGTCATATAGCAAGAAGAATATCTGACAGAGAGTTAGAAATTGAAATCGTAGAAACAAACGTAAATGGTATAGCAAGAAACAACTTCTGGATTCCTATGAACGTAGATATGAATGGATTCGTAGGGGAAGCTCAAGTAACTGTTACACCTGTTGACAGTGGTATTACTGGAGGTACTTACACATTTGCTAACTCTTCAAGAGGTGGCACAGTAGCGACTGTTGATAGAGTAAGAAATATCGGAAGAACAGGTAACCTTGGGACAGTAAGAATTGAAGAAACAAACGTAGGAGCTGTAAGAAACGAAGCAGTTGTAACATTAAAGTTACCATCAAACTTTGAGTTTGTTAATATCAACAACTGGTTACGTAACGAGCCTGCTAATGCTACTGCTGATGATGACTTTGTAACATTTACAGGCGGATGGAATGGAGCGACTATTTCAAACGTAGTGCCAGACGGAGAAAGAACTGTAAGATTTACAATCAATCTTCCAGCTACAACTTCTGGAACACGTGGTTCAATCCTATTCACACCACAAGTAAGAGCAGATAGAAATGCTAGATATGGAGATGTTGTATTAAGTATTAGCGGAACAAACAACGTATCTTCTGAAGATATTACTGTAGCAAAATACCAAGATTGGGGTGCTGTTGCAGAAATTGAAGAAGTAAAAGAATTAGTTGCAGGTAAAGTAAACGATGTAGTAACAACAGCTTTAATTACAGTAGAAGAAACAGTGCCAGGTGCACTTATTGAAAACAGAGAAGTTGAAGTTGTATTCCCAAGCTGGGTTAAAGTAATTGGTGTACCAAGTTCTGAATTTGATGCAACAAACTTAGATGTAGAAGTTGATGAAACAGAAATCAGAAACGGAAGAGATGTAATTTCTTTCCAAATCACTGAATCTAACGATACAAATAGTGTAGGAAGCTTTGAATTCGAAGTAGAATTAAGTATTGAAGCAAATAAAACAGGTGACATCGTTGCTGAATTCAGTGGCGCTGGCATGGAAAAACAAGAGTTAGTTGTAGCTAAAGCTATCGCTCCTGTTACAGTAAAATCTGATGCAGACACACCAGTGAAGATTGGTCTTCAAGGTCAAGCTGCACCAAACTTCACCATTACAGAAAATGTAAAAGAAGCTATTGAAAGAAGACAAGATTCTTTACTTCATACAGATGGCAACATAAGAGTAGTTGGTGGTTCAGCTGAAACTACAGCAGGTGCTGCTAATGGAACTATTGAAATTGCTTTACCTCAAGGTGTAAGATTTGCAGCTGTACCAACAGTTAAAGTAGTAAAAGGTAACGGAGAAATCTACGAAGATCAAATTACTTTAACTAATGCTGCTGGACGTAACACAATGGATTCTCTATTACAAATCCCTGTGAAGTCTGAAAGTACATCACCTATGGAAATTGAAGTAACTAACGTAAAATTAACAGTAGATAGAACTGTACCAGAAGGTGACATTGTAGCATACGTTGGTGGTACTGCTTTAATTGAAAACTATAGAGATAGACCAAATGCGGGTGAATTTGTAACTGATTATGTAACAACATTTGTAATTGCTACTACAGTTACACCAGCTCCAGGTGAGTCAACATCACCAGAAGTTGTATTAACAATCGGTTCTTCAACAATCTACACAAATGGTGTAGCTAGCACAATTCCAGTAGCTCCATACATCGATGCTCAAAACAGAACAATGGTACCAGTAAGTGCTGTTGGTAGAATCTTAGGAGCAGAAGTTGATTGGAACGAAGCTACAAGAACAGTTCTTGTAACAAAAGATGGAAACAGAGCTTTATTAACAATCGGAAGCGATGTTATGAGTGTAAATGGTATGAACATCCCTATGAGATCTCAAGCTGTAATCACAGGCGAAAGAACATTTGTACCATTAAGAGATTTAGGTGTAGCTTTAGGTGTTTCAACTGATTGGAATGCTGCTACACAAACAGTAACAGTTAAATAATTAGACATCAAGATAAAGTAAAAAGAAGACTCCTTAGGGAGTCTCTTTTTACATAAACATAATGTTGATATGTGGTGTTAAAAGGAGGAAATAATGCCATGAAATTTAAAAAGACAGTTACAGTTATGTTAACATTAGCTATTTTTTTATCTCCCATCGCAAACAGCACTATCTATGCTTCAGAAAGAACAAGCGAGGATATGGTAGCCTATGATCAAGAAAACCATGCTTTATCATACAGCCACGAAGAGTTAGTACAGCTTGCTATAAAAAATAGCAATGAAATAACTAGGATATCTCAACAAATAAAACGTGGACAGATTGTAAGAGATAATCTAGGAAATCAGTATACATATACTCCTGTAGGAATAGGCACAGGTGAGGTTGAAGATATTCAGGCAAGGAGCCTTGTGCAAGGATTGAGAGCTGCGGATACTAACCTACAGGTGCTAAGAAGGCAAATCGAAACTTTAGAGGATAAGTTAGCATATGATGTCCAAGCAACAATGAATAAAGTTTTATTAGCAAAGCAACAATTAAATCTTAATATTGCAAGAAAAGAGTTAGCTCTGGCAGAGCTTAGGTTAGCAAATATTAAGCATAACACAGGTACTTTAAGTAAATTTGAATTAACAAAACTTCAAAATGATTTTGAAGAGGCGGTTAAGAGAATAAACAACTTAGAGCTAACATTAGAAAGTGCTTATCTTGAGCTTAATAACTTAACAGGGTTAGATAAAGACCTACGATATGAATTAAAAGCAGTGGAAAATCAAGATGAAAAAGCACCTTCTTTAGAGGGTCATATAAGAAGAGTCTTGGCTGAAAGCTCAACCATATGGTCATTAGAGCAAAATGTTAGATTAGCAGAGATTAGTCTATCTCTTCATAGTTATAATGCTGGGCAGGACCCTTATAGAGCAAAACAGGTTGATGTTGCTACAGCAAAACTAAACTTAAATAATACAAAAGAAGTGATGGAACATTCCCTTAGAAGCCTGTATCAAACCTTAGAACAGCTGAAGGAAGCACGAGAAATATTAGAAATTAATCTTCAAAAGATTAATCACAATTATGAACTGGTGAAAATTCAAGTAGATCTGGGTATGGCAATCCCATTAGAACTTATTAAACTAGAAAATGCTATCGAAGAACTAAAATATCAACTATTAGAAAATGAACTAAGATATGAAGAAAGTTTGCATATTTATAAAAAGCCATGGGTAGTAGGAAGCTAATATGAGTGAGGAGGAATCTTCAAATGTCAAATAAATTTTCTTTCAAACAGCTAAAGGTTTTGAGCGCAGGCATTGTAATAGGTGCAACCTTGATAGCACCTGCTATTAGTTTTGCTAACACTTCTATATCCGCATGGTTAACTAATGACATAGCTATATTTTTTAATGGTCATCAAAAAACGCTGCCAGAAGGATACGAAATTTTAGTTTATAATGGACGGACCTATACGCCGGCTAGATTTGTTGCGGAAGAATTAGGGGCTGAAGTAGTATGGGATGAAGCATCAAGGAACATTTTTATTAGCTATGATAAGAAGCCGAAGGAAGAAGTGGTTGATGAAAAACCAATACAAGAAGTGGTAGAGGAAGAAAATCAAGAAAAAGAAGAGAAACAAGAAAAACAAGAAGAAGAAAAACAACCACAAAAAAACTATAGAAAGCTACCTCTTTCTAAGAGCTTTCATGAGGCTTACGTAGAAGTAACTGTTGTGCATATTGATACTAACGAAACGGTTGTTTATGTAGAAATGGAAGGAAGAAGAGAGAATATACCAGTACAACTAAATCAAATGGCATCAAAGCTTGAGTTTGGAGACACAGTTTATCGACCACAGGACTTAAAAAGATCTGTAAATCCAATCGACACAAGATGGTACCATGATGTGAGGGAAGATGATAAAATTACTGGATGGGTAAAATTCCCTAAAATTCCTGAGGATACAAAAAACCTGACCCTATACTTAGAATTTTTTAGAAATGATGGAACAAGTGAAGCTACAGGGATGGAATTTGATATAGCTTTATAGCATAAACCCTACAAAAGAAATTGCAAGCTTATGAAATAAGGTATAAGCTTGCAATTTCTTTTGTTTTTTACTAGACTTAACCAGCAGATTGACATGAATGACTTGGGCTGACGCACAAAGTTGTATGCTTAAGAGACTCTTGAAACTTGCTAGAAAATAGCATATTATATATTTTAAAGAAGTGATTTTTGACAGGAGGAACATATGAAAAAGATAAAAGCTTATACACTGGTAGGTATTTTAATTGTGGGAATCATTATTTCTCTTATCTTGCTTCCGAATCTGAAGGTAGAAGGTACGTTACTTATTAATGAAATTATGTCCTCCAATGGAGACGTTATCAAAGATGCAGATGGAGATTATGAAGATTGGATAGAGATATACAACGCAGGGGATCGAAGAATTAATCTGAAGGGATACGCATTATCTGATAACCCCAATAAGTTGGCAAAATGGAGACTTCCTAAGATCATGTTAGAATCGGGAGAGCATTTACTAATATGGGCTTCTGGAAAGGATAAAATCGGAGAAAACGGAGAACTCCATACAAACTTCAGCATTAATTCAGGAGGAGAACCCATTTTTCTTACAGCACCCAATGGTAAAAGCATTATTGATAGGGTAGAAGCTGTAGCCATTCCAAGAAATAGATCCTATGGACGAACAAAGGATGGCGGTGAAGAATGGCAATTTTTTGATCAACCTACCCCAGGCACTTCTAACAATCCAGCCGAAGGTTATCAAGAGGTACTAGCCTCACCTGTTTTTTCCAATGAGGCAGGATTCTATAGAGAGAATTTCACACTAGAACTGAGTGTAGAAAATGATGCTATTATCTATTACACTTTAGACGGCTCAGAGCCTACAGAAGAGTCACTAGTCTATACAGAACCAATAAAAATAGAAACGCAGGTGGTTGCTGCTAATCACCCTATTCAAATGATTACAGGCGAAAGTCCTCCAGCCTTCCCTATTAGCTTTATCCAAACCGCTTCGCATGATCTTTATGGAGAATGGGGTTATCAGAGGTATCGTTGGCATTCTCCCACTGGTACTTCCATGAAGGCGGTGGTTGTCCGTGCAAAAGCCTTCAAAGAGAAAGCCATTCCTAGCCAAGTCGTTACCCAGACTTACTTCATAGATGAAAACATTGACAAAAGATTTGATCTGCCTGTTATTTCTATAACTACAGATAGAGAAAATTTTTTTGGTTATGACGAAGGAATTTATATAACCGGTAAGATTTTTGATGAGTGGAGGGTTGCAAATCCAGATGAGAAGGTACTAGGCAATGTCCCAGCCAATTACAATGCAAGAGGTGTAGAATGGGAAAAACCAATTCATATAGAACTCTTTGAAAAAAACGGGACATTAGGATTTTCTCAGGAAGCAGGGCTAAGGATTCATGGAGGATTTACTAGAGCTTGGGCTCAAAAAACATTAAGAATTTATGCTAAGAGAGACTATGATAAAGAAAGCTATTTCAATTATGAAGTTTTCCCAGGATTAAAAAAATCTAATGGGGATGGAACTTTACAGCAGTTTAAACGTCTAATATTAAGAAACTCTGGAAATGATTGGACGTATACTTTGTTTAGAGATGCACTGATTCAAGATTTGGTGAGGGATTTTAAAATAGATACCCAAGCCTATCGACCAGCAGTAGTGTATATAAATGGAGAGTATTGGGGTATTCATAACATTCGAGAACGTTATGACCAGCATTATTTTGAAACAAACTATGACGTAGAGGGAAGTGATGTAGCGATTATAGACATCACTGAAGTGGAGCAGCTAAAAAAAGAAGAGTCACCAGACATAGAACACTACCTTCACATGATCAAATTTCTGGAGGAGCAAGATATTACGCTAGAAGAAAACTACCAATATGTGAAAACCTTGATGGATATAGAGAGTTTTATAGATTATCAAATTGCAGGTATTTATGTAGCCAATACTGACTGGATTGGAAACAATTTGCAGCTTTGGAGGTTAAAAATAGAAGAATATCAACCAGATGCTCCTTATGGAAAGGATGGAAGATGGAGGTGGATGCTATTTGATACAGATTACGGTTTTGATTTAGATAATTATGGGATGTATGCTCATAACACGCTGGATTGGGCTACTACCGACAAGGGAGAAGATAGAAATGCACCTGAATATACATTCTTATTGCGATCCCTTTTGAAAAATGAAGAATTTAGAAATCAGTTCATCAATAGATTTGCGGATGTGATAAACACTAATTTTGCCCCAAATCGGGTAACCGGAAAAATAAATGAGATGCAATCTACGCTAGAACATGAAATGCAGTACAATATTCAGCGTTGGGTAAACTTTGGAAGTGTAAAAGAATGGCGAGAAAATGTTGATGTAATGAGAAATTTTGCCCAAGAGCGACCTTCCCATATGAAGAAATACATTATGGAACACTTTGGAATAGCAAAAACTGTAGATTTTATTATACATCTATCTAACCTTGAAGAAGGAACAGTAAACATCAACACCATCACCATAGATGGACAAACCCCTGGGCTAGTCAACAGTGCACTATGGAAAGGAAGCTATTTTAGCGGTATACCAATAGAAGTCACAGCCATACCAAAAGAAGGTTATCAATTCATAGGCTGGGAAGGAAGAGAGGACGAAGCAGACACCCTATACATCATTCCGTGGGAAGACTTTACTCTAAGACCTATTTTTGAAAAGATCTAAGCTAAAACTATAATTGCAATATTTAGATAGGACAAACTAGATAACATTTCCTATTCATGAAATTTTTACACAAGAAGAAAGGATTTTGCAAGGAAATATAGAATACTACCTTATAAGAATTTAAAAACAAGGGGGATAAAGGACAATGAAAAGCTTAAGAAAATTGTTTATAGTAGTAATGATACTATCAACGCTTATAGCTGCAACTAGTACGAGCTTTGCTGCTATATCCTTTGCTGATGTAGGAGCAAACTACTGGGGAAGACAGCATATTGAAAAAATGGCAGGAAAAAGCATCGTAAGTGGTATGGATGAAAACGGAAAACGGGTATTTAAGCCAGAGAATCCAGTCAGTAAAGTACAAGCATTACACATGATATTTAGAACCCTACGAGCTACCAATAGTTTGCAGTCTACAGCAAACTTTACAAATAAATATCAGGAGGTAATGGCATCTTACAACGTCCCTGAGTGGGCCTATGAGGCGGTGGCTTATTCTTTAGAGTATGAAATCTTGACTGGCGGAGAATTAGCTGAATTAATGAGAGGGGACCAACAATACCCTGCCACAAGGCAGCAGGTAGCGGTTTACTTAGGTAAGGCGATAGACACTGACCCCCAAGGAAGTGCCGTTTCTATTATAACTTTTATTGACAGGGAACTTATTGATGCTACAGCACTGCCTTATGTGGAGTTGTTAGTAGGACATAATATCATTTCGGGAGATGATAAAAACCACTTTAACCCCAGAAGCACTATCACAAGAGCACAGATGGCAGCGATTTGTTCTAAGGCTTATGATGTGCTAGAGGAAGAAATAGTTATAGAAGTACCAGTACCACAGCCACAACCACAACCACAACCACAACCAGTACAGCCAGTGGAAGAAGAAAAACCAAAAACTACGAAGCTTCTGGGCACTATTGAATATGTAGTAGCAGATACTAGAACCCTTCTTGTTCGTAACGAGGAAGAAAATAACGTGCTATATGAAATAGAAACTTATACAGAGGTTTTTGTAGATAGTGTAAAAAGAAATATAAATAGTTTATCCAAAGGGCAAAGAGTTAGCTTGGAATTTGATCAATATAACCGATTAGTAAAGATAGAAGTAAATCCTCAACAAAACAAAGTTGCAGGCTTTATCGACAACGTGCTACTTGGAGATCTTTATGATAGAATTATTGTCGGAGGAAAAACCTACAGAGTATATGCAGATGCAGAGATACTTATAAAAGATAAAAAAGCAACAATAAGAGATTTGAGAGAAGACGATTCCGTAACAGTACATTATGATGGGGAAAGGGCATTAAAAATTGTCGTTGAAAACCAAAACCAAAGTTTTACAGGAATACTAGAGAGTGGAGTCAGCTTTACTCGATATCCATACACCATCAAGGTGAGGATAGTAGGCAATGCTGTTAGAGATCTTCAAATAGATGAAGATACCGTTGTTAGAAGAAATAATAGAAGAGCATACTTGGATGAATTATCAAGAGGAGATATTGTTAATATTACAACAAAAGACAACTTGATTACCCGCATCGAAGCCACTTCAGGTATCACTAGGACCCAAGAAGATGAAGGAATTATTACAAGTATCACCATCAGTGATCCAATGAAAATAACTATCCTTAATGATGATGATGATGAATTTATTTATGAAGTAGACAACGCTACATCTATATATATAAATAATTTGAAATCCTCTATATCAGACTTGAAACTTCACTATAGAGTTAAATTAAAACTACAAAATGGTGTAGTTACACAAATAGATGCACAAAAAGTAGAACAAGGCAATGCTATTAGTGGAACTATAACAAGAATCAATAGCAGTATCGATCGGGTCATTGTAAGAACCTACGATGCAGCTACAAGAAAATCGGAAGAAGTCTCCGTTTATATTGGTAGAGATACAGAAATCTATATTGGAGGAAAAGTAGAGTCAAGCATAAGATACTTAGCAGTGAATGACCAAGTATTTATTGACGGAAAATATGAAGATGGTATCTTGGTAGCTACTAATGTTTTTGTACGTAATAACTAAAGACTAAGAATAAACTAAGCGGAGACTTCTCCGCTTTAATTTTTTTTCATGTACTCTTACTTTTACAGTATTTAGTATATTATATTTTCTTACATTTCTTGATTTATACAAAAAAGTCATATAAAATGAATAGTGGAAAGAATCCATGCATTTTATGACAGATTTCCAATAAATGCTACATATTACATAGATTAGCGTAGCTTAATTCATGGCAAAAAAAATATTATTATATAATAGACAGAGGAGTTGAAGTTAAGTGGAAGAAATAAACTTGAGAGAACTGATAGAAGTGTTAATAAAAAGAAAAATATTCATTATAGGGATAACGATAGTATCTATACTAATGGCAGGAATCGTTAGCTTTTTTAAGTTAGAACCAGTATATGAAACAAGAATGGTATTAATGGCATCCCAATTCAGTGATCGACTACAGTCTACACAAGTACAGGGTGAAGGGATCGATAGTATATTGAACTCCTTATCAAAACTTCCCGTCATGACCCTAGAAACCTACCGCCAGCAAATAACAGCTCCTAGAATCATGCGAAGCACCATAGCAGATCTAGGATTAGAAGAGGAATACGATATTGAAAGCTTAGCAAGAGCTATCAAACTGGAAACAATCAAGGACACCAACTTGATCACCATCAAAATGCAGCATGGAGATCCAGAAAAGGCAGCAGAAATTGTGAATAAAGTAGGAGAAAACTTTGTAGCCTTCGTATCCGATAAAGCAAAGGAACATGCTACTACATCTTCAAAATATGTCGAAACGCAAATGCAAATTGAAATGGAAAAGCTGGAAGAAGCTCTAGAGGAGCTTAAAGAGTTTTTATCCCAACCAAGAGGTGTATCAGAGCTGGATAAGGAGTTGACAGCAAAATTAGAGCAGATCACATCCTATAAAACTGACTTAACTGACCTGGAAGTCCGACAAAATGCCTTAAAAGCTGCTATCACTGTAGCTGAAAGGGAAGCAAAGGATACAAATAGAGTCATTCTTAGAAACCAATCCAATGATGGTGAGAATGTATCTATTAACAATTTGCAGCTAATGATAGAAGATTCCGCTACATCGCTTAAAATTGAATTGGCAGAGGTAGAAGCAAGTACTCAGAGTGTAGGTCAGCAAATTAATGTGCTACAGCAACAAATTGAAGAGATTCAGGTAGAGTTACAAGACAAGAAACATGAAGAAAGGCTAATCAACCAAAAAGTATCTATAGCTCAAAATACCTACGATGCCTTTGTAAAGAAATACGAAGAGTTAAGAGTAACAGAGTCATCGCAGATCGGAGAAGCCACCATCACAGTCATATCTAGAGCCTTCCCAACCACTGTACCAGTAGGGCCTAAAAAAGCGCTAAATCTTGCAATAGCAGCGGTGCTAGGAGTGATGATTGGTGTATTTGTTGCCTTCTTTATAGAGTATTGGCAAACGTCTGGACAAGAAAAGCAAGCAGCACAGTAAAAACATCTAAGCCATAAATTTTTATTTTAAATTTGCTTACTCTAGGAGTGGTTGATATTGAAAACAAAAGAATTAAAGAAAAAAAATAATGTTATTGAAAAAGAAAGGTCTGTTGCAGGTAAATCAAAGGGAATTGTTGTTTTTACCTTATTATGTATTTTGTTATTTTATCCTCCCTTCTTCAGAGGATTATTTTTTCAAAAAGAAATATTGATGACTCATATCCTTTCCTTTGGATTATTTATCATTTACTTAATAAATAAGACTACTAAAGGAGAAAAAGTCACTCTTGATAGTCCTTTTGATTATATAGGCATGTTTTTTATCGTTGCCTATATACTGCCTATTGTTTTTAGACAATGGGCAGATCTTAGGGAAGCTATAGGTTTAGTATTAAGATATGTTAACTTTTTTGTTGTTTATCTTATGGTGAAGGACTATGCTAAGGAGGAAAGATATAAAAATTACATGCTAGATGTATTTATACTAAGTGGGACCTTAACAGCTCTCATAGGTCTTTTGGGAGCAGCTGGCTATGTAAATCTTCCAGACGTAGTATTGGGGGGCAATCGGATTTCCTCTACATTCCAGTATCCTAATACCTTAGCAGCCTTCTTGATGACCTTATTCTTTATAACAGCAGAAAAGCAAGTCTCAGTAGAAAAGCTGTGGAGGAAAAACCTTTATGCTACAGCTGGGTTCTTGATGATTTTTACCTTTATCTTTACCTACTCTAGAGTAGCATGGATGATTTTCCCTATTTTTGCTGTAGTGTATTTAATTATTTTGCCAGCGGTTGTGAGACTGAAAGTTCTCTTCTATTATATTGCAGCAGGGCTGACAAGTCTACTGCTACTACAACCCTTCAATAATTACATTACTAACGTAGAGGATAAAAGCTCAATGGCTGTAATTACAATGCTAGTAGGAACAGCTATATTTATCGGGATCTATACAGTATTGCAATTTGCCAATGAAAGACTACAAAAAAGACATTATAAAATCATTTATATAACCTTGGCGGGTGCCGCAGTAGTGATGGGAATTTTAGTAACAGCAGCCCTAAACATTACAACACCAGTAACCTTTGACAATACAGAGGTTCTAGAAGATAGAAATAACACGATTCATAGAGCAATTAGAAATATAGAGGCTAATCAAGATTATGTATTACAAGTAAATGTAGACTCCATAAGCAATGAAGAAGGCCAGTGGCCTTGGAGAATTAGAATTGTTGGCGTTGATGGAGAAGGACAGCATCAAACCCTGCTAACTAGAAATGGTGAGGTTGAAGAGGAGGGAGCGATTCTAATTCCCTTCACTACCGAAGAGAATACGGAAGGGTTATCTATATATTTTGATAATCGACACCCTGGTACAAAGGTTACTTTTAATGAAGCACGCCTGATGGTCAATGGAGAAGTAGTAAGTAACATAAAGCTGAGCTATCGATTTATTCCAGAAAGTGTTGTTAACCGATTTAATGTAATGAACTTAACAGAGCGTAGTTTTACTACAAGAACAGCCTTTTACAGAGATAGTTTTACGATATTTAAAGGCTATCCTATCTTTGGTGCTGGTGGTGGCGCATGGAATGGTCTTTATCCTAAGTATCAATCAGAGCCCTACTTCAGTACGGAAGTACACAACTACTTTTTGCAAACCCTAGTAGAGCTAGGGGCCATTGGTTTGTTATTAATGGCAGCACTGATATTAGCAATTTTGACACTATTTATCATATATATAAAGAAGAGACAATTAAGAGAAATGACTATATTATTTGCTATACTATCTCTTCTAGTCCACAGCATTCTAGACTTTAACTTTTCTTATCTATCCATACCCCTATTTATGTGGAGCTTGATTGGGGTAGTTGATTCAAAACCTTTACTAGAAGATAGCAGAGTAAAGATAATCAATCTGCAGGCTAAACTCAATAAAAGTATAGCAGCATTTATTCCACTGATGATAATACTACCACTTTTGTTGATATCTTTCTCTTTATACAGTGGGCATCAAGCAGCGACGGCGGCTGTATATGCCCTACAGGTGGGAGGAGATTTCGATAAGGGATATCAACTGATGGATAGCGCTGTAGGAAGAGATCCTTTTAACAAAGAATTTAGAATGGACTTAGCTCAGCTTCAAACCAGCATAGGTCAGCAAACTCAGCAGCAGCAGTGGCTGATGATGGCGGAGGAAAATATACAAAGTGCTTTAAAATATGCGCCCTATCATAATGGTGTACTGCAGCAGGCCTCAGCTTACTACACTTCCATGGGGGACTTTGAAAAAGCAGCTTACTATCTAGAAAAACTCATAGTAGCGGCTCCTTTAAGACAGCAAACCTATGAAACTACAGCGAAGATTTATAAGGCTATGGGGGATTATTATGAAGATTTAGGAAAGCAGGAGGAAAGCTTTGAAATGTATGAGAAGGTTTTAGCGGTAGTAGAGGAAGTCATGGCTGCTAACGCAGTAGCAAGAAGACCACTTATCTTAAATCAAGAAACTATAGATGTAATTTTTACAAAAAGATATATTCTTGACAACATTAATAAGAAAGATAATTTACATAAGGTGGAAAGTGTTGTTTATCTATCCTATTTAGATTTAGATGTTGATGGAGATGGTAAACTAGATGAAAGAGGTTGGTGGATTTGGAATAGAGAGGGAGGTAATATTGCTATAGAAATGACGGAGGAAGGAACTGTTGTTACCAACGATGGAAATGACATAGGAATACTATTATCGCCTCAAATAGAGTTACAGCCCTCTAAAACTTATGGCATTGACTTGAAGTTAAAGGCTGCAGCAGAAGACCATTATATACAACTGGTGATTTATAGCGGAAGTGGAACCAATACTCAGTTTAGCCAACATCCCCTAGAAGAACTTACGGCAGAGGGAACATATAGCTTTACATTTACAACCACTGATGATATTGAAGAGGGGGGGCAGAATATAAGACTTTATCACCATGGTAATACCGATAAGGGTTTTACCGTAGAACAGATTCTACTTTATGAAATGAATTAAAGTATAGTTAAAGCAAAAAATTATTGACTAAATACAAGTAAAAATATATACTAAACTTATAGCGTTCAAGAATTGAACGCTATAAGTTTAAGGTTAAGGTGAAGCGATGGACAAAGAATATATTGTATTAGAAGAAGTAAAGGAAAATAGACACATATCTCAACGGCAATTAGCAGAAAAAACAGGACTCTCATTAGGCAGTGTAAATATTTTGCTTAAAAAAATGGTAAAAGAAGGTCTCATAAAGATGGAATTCATTCCCGCCAATAGAGTGGCATATATGTTAACCCCTAAAGGTATGGTGGAAAAGGCGAATAAAACATATAAGTACATAAAGCACCACTATAGAGTGATCGAAGAAACAAAAGAAAAAGCTAAGGTGATACTTACTCAGCTACTAGAAGAAAACCCCAAAATTTATATTGTGCTAGATGAAGAAGAAGTCAGTCAATTAGTTAGAATAGCTATTGCTGAGCTTGATGTGCAAGATAAAGTAGTAATAGTAGGTAGGAGCCAAGAAATTTACCAAGAGAATTTACTAGTTGTTTTGAATAGGGTGGATTATGAGACGTATGTTCAGAAGAATGGTAAGGTTGTTGATTTGGTTGAGAGGTTATAGGGATAAACAATCTTAGTATGAAAGGATGATACGATTATGGCTGAAAATAAAAAAATCTGGCTTTCTTCACCACATATGAGTGATGAAGGTTATGAAATGCAATATGTACAAGAAGCATTCGATACAAACTGGATAGCCCCACTAGGACCCAATGTAAATGAATTTGAAAAAGAACTAGCAGTTAAAGTCGGATCTAAACACGGTGCAGCTTTAGTATCGGGAACATCAGCTATTCATTTAGCTCTTAAGGCTGTAGGCGTTGGTGAGGGTGATATCGTCCTTTGTCAAAGTCTTACTTTCTCTGCTACTGCTAATCCTATTATATATCAAAATGCAACTCCAGTTTTTATAGATAGTGATTATGAAACATGGAATATGTGTCCTGAAGCTCTAGAGGCAGCCTTTGTGAAATACGGAGATAAAATTAAGGCTGTTTTAGTTGTACATTTATATGGTCTTTCTGCTGATATGGATAAGATTATGGAGATTTGTGATAAGTACAATGTATCGGTGATTGAAGATGCAGCTGAGTCACTAGGTGCCTACTATAAAGGAAAACATACAGGAAGCTTTGGTAAGTTCGGGGTGTTTTCATTTAACGGAAATAAGATTATCACTACATCAGGCGGAGGAATGTTAGTTTCTGATGATGAAGAGAAGATCAAGAAAGCTAGATTTTGGTCTACTCAATCTAGAGAAGCAACAAGGCACTATCAGCATGAGGAAGTTGGATTCAATTACCGTATGAGCAATGTTGTTGCTGGAATTGGTAGAGGGCAGCTTAAGGTGTTAGATCAGAGAGTTGTTAAGAAGAAATATATATTTAAATTTTATAAAAGAGAATTAGGCGGTCTTGAGGGCGTAGAGTTTATGCCTATCAATGACTGGAATGAGCCGAACTACTGGTTAAGTGTAATGACACTGAATGGTCCAGCAAGACCTATTGATGTTATGGAGGCATTAGAGAAAGAGAATATAGAGTCAAGACAGGTGTGGAAGCCAATGCATATGCAGCCGTTTTTTGCTGAGTATGATTATATCGGGTCAGACGTAAGTGAGAAGCTGTTTGAGAATGGTGTATGCTTGCCATCTGATACGAAGATGACGGATGAGGATTTAAAGAGGATATGTTCAGTTATAAAGGAGCTGTGGAAGTAATATGAAGAGAAAGAAAGGGTTCTATGAAAAGTTTATAAAAAGACCACAGGATCTTTTTCTTTCTATATCTGCTCTTATAGTTTTAACTCCTATACTTTTAATTGTGGCTATTTTGGTTAGAACAAAACTAGGTAGTCCAATCATATTTACTCAAGACAGACCAGGGAAAAATGAGAAGATATTCAAAATGTATAAGTTTAGAACTATGACAGATGAAAGAGATGAAAATGGAGATTTATTACCTGACTCAGTAAGATTAACCAAGTTTGGAAAAATACTTAGAGCCACAAGTTTAGACGAACTTCCAGAGCTTTGGAATATAGTTCGTGGAGATATGTCGGTAATAGGTCCTAGACCTTTATTGGTTAGCTACTTAGAGCTATATAACGAACATCAAAAGAGAAGGCACGAAGTAAGACCTGGTCTATCGGGATATGCCCAGGTCAATGGGCGCAATGCCATCAGCTGGGAAGATAAGTTTAACCTAGATATAGAGTATGTAGACAATATAAGTTTTATGGAAGACTGGAAGATCATCTTAAAAACGATCAAGAAAGTATTTGTTAAGGAAGGTATTAGTTCAGATACATCTGTTACAATGGAGCCTTTTAGAGGAAGTAAAGTAGATAGCTAAAATATTGAGACTTTACACTTACTGCAATTATACATTTATTATATTCAGAGGGGAGTGTACTTATTATGAAAGACAAGCTAATCATTATAGGTGCCAGTGGACACGGAAAAGTAGTTGCTGACATCGCAATAAAAATGAACAAGTGGCAAAGCATCTCATTCCTCGATGATGACGAGGCTATTAAGACATCTATGGGGTTAGAAGTGATCGGTAAGACTGCGGATGCTTTTACATATAAAGATGAAACTGATTTCTTAGTGGCTATAGGGAATAATGCTGTTCGAGAAAAAATTCAAGAGAAACTAGAAGAAGAAGGAATGTCAGTAGTTAGTTTGATTCATCCAAGTGCTATTATTGGTACTGATATTGAGATCGGAATTGGGACAGCAGTAATGGCTGGAGTTGTTATAAACAGTTTTACTAAGATTGGTAATGGATGCATTATTAATACCAGCTCTAGCTTGGATCATGACAATGTAATTGAAGATTATGTGCACATTTCTCCAGGAGTTAGGACTGCAGGGAGTGTGGGTATTGGAAGAGGTTCATGGTTAGGTATCGGAAGTGTTGTAAGCAATAACGTGAACATTTGCAGTGATTGCAAAATAGGTGCAGGGGCTGTGGTGGTTAAGGATATTACTGAACCTGGGACATATGTTGGGGTTCCGGTGAGGAGAGTTGATAGATGAGACAGAATGTATGGATATGGAATCATTATGCAACGAATATGTTCTTTGATCTAGCTGGAAGGCATTATTGGTTTGCAGAAAATCTTATAAAAGAAGGGTACAAGCCTACAATCTTTTGCGCATCTACAAACCACTTTTCAGATAACCATATTGATACTAAAAGGGATAAATTTTATACAGATTCTGTTAATGACATTCCTTTCGTTTTTGTTAATACACCTGAGTATAAAGGAAATGGGAAAAAAAGAGTAGTTAATATGATTTCGTTTTATAGAGGGCTTTTTAAGACTGCAAAGGAGTATGCAGAGTTAAATGGAAAACCTGATGTGATTTTGGCTTCAAGTGTACATCCACTTACATTAGTTGCCGGAATTAAAATTGCTAAGAAATTTGGAGTGCCATGCATTTGTGAAGTGAGAGATTTATGGCCGGAGAGTATAGTAGCTTATGGTTCATTAAAGAGAAATAGTATGATGGCTAAGTTATTATACCAAGGTGAAAAATGGATTTATAGAAAAGCAAATTCAGTTATCATGACTTGGGAAGGTGGAAGTCAATATATTAAAAATCAAGGCTGGGGTAAACATATAGACTTGAATAAAGTGAAACATATAAGTAACGGAGTGGTAATAGATTCTTTTGATAAGAACTCCAAAGAAAATCAGACTGAAGACGCTGATTTGAATGATAAAAACTATAAGAATTTAGTATATGCGGGCTCTATTAGAAAGGTTAACAATTTAGGACTTTTGTTAGACACTGCAAAAATAATCCAACAAAAAGATCAGCAGGTTAGGTTTTTAATTTATGGATCTGGTGACGAAAAAGAAATGCTTGAGAATAGATGTAAAGAAGAGGGCATAAATAATGTCACTTTCAAAGGTCGGGTTGAGAAGAGAATGATTCCTGCAATTCTAAAAAAAGCTTATGTAAATATACTACATAATTCGAGCACTCCACTTGATAAGTATGGGCAAAGTCAGAATAAGTTTTTTGAGTATTTAGCTGCTGGGAGGTGTGTAATTCAAACCTACACTACGGGTTATAGTATTTTAGATAAGTACACTTGCGGTGTTAGTGCTTCTAAGCAGAACCCAGAAGAAGTTGCAAAAATAATACTTGAAATATGTAGGGAGGATGAAAAAGCAAATGAAATGGGTCGTAACGCAAGACAGGTAGCATATGATTTTGATTTCAAAAAGCTGACTGCAAAACTTATAGAAATAATTGAAAATGCATAAAAAGGAGCGAGTATGAGTATGAGTTTATATGAAAAAATTGTAAAAAAGGAAGAAAAAATTGCAGTTATTGGGCTTGGTTATGTTGGTATGCCTATAGCAGTTGCTTTTGCTAAAAAGGTTGATGTAATAGGTTTTGATTTAAATGAAAAGAAAATTGAATTATATAAATCTGGCATTGATCCCACTAATGAAGTTGGTAATGAGGAAATAAAGAAGACGACAGTAGAGTTTATTTCAGATCAATCGAAACTGAAAGAAGCGAAGTTCCACATAGTTGCTGTTCCAACACCTATAAATTCAGACAAAACACCAGATTTATCACCAGTAGAAGGTGCTAGTAGAACTGTAGGACGTAATTTAACTAAAGGTTCAATAGTTGTTTATGAATCAACAGTATATCCAGGTGTAACTGAAGACATCTGCGTGCCAATCTTAGAAAAAGAATCAGGGTTAAAGTGTGGCATTGATTTCAAGATAGGCTATTCTCCAGAACGTATTAATCCAGGTGATAAAGTACATAGACTTGAAAATATTATAAAAATAGTTTCGGGTATGGATGATGAAAGTCTTGATGAAATTGCAAAAGTTTATGAACTGGTAATCGAAGTAGGTGTGCATAGGGCAGGATCTATTAAAGTTGCTGAAGCAGCAAAAGTGGTTGAAAATAGTCAACGTGATATAAATATAGCTTTTATGAATGAACTTGCAATGGTATTTGATAAAATGGGAATTGATACAAAGGAAGTTGTTGAGGCTATGAATACAAAGTGGAATGCTCTAGGATTTACTCCTGGGCTTGTTGGTGGACATTGTATAGGCGTAGATCCCTACTACTTTGTATATGAAGCTGAAAAATTAGGCTACCATAGTCAAATCATCCTATCAGGAAGAAAAATTAATGATGGCATGGGTAAATTTGTAGCTGATGCAATTATTAAAAAGCTGATCTTAACAAATAAAGTAGTAAGAGAAGCTAAAGTTGTTATTCTAGGTTTAGCTTTTAAAGAGAACACACCTGATACAAGAAATTCAAAAGTTGTAGATATAATTGATAGTCTTAGAGAATACGGAATAGAACCAATTATTGTAGATCCAGAAGCTGATGCTGAGGAAACTAAACATGAGTATAGCATTGATTTGGTTGATATAAAAGATGTGAAAGATGCTGATTGTATAGTATTAGCAGTGGCTCATGATATATTTAAACAAATAAGTTGGGATGAAATTGATAATTTATATGGTGATTTTGAAAATAAAGATAAGGTTCTAATAGATGTTAAAAGTATTTTAGATAGAAAAGAGATTGAGGAAAAAGGATATAGTTATTGGAGACTATAGACTCATTTAAGTATGTGAGGTGTAAAGAATGAAGCAAGTGATTAGAATAATGAAAACACATACACCTAAAGAGATGATTATTAAAGTAATGAAAAGAGTAGCCTTAAAAACAAAATATACATTTTCAAAAAGAACAATAAGAGCTCAATTACAAAAATATGAAGAGTTTGAACTCAACAGTTTTAGCACAAGCATTAAATTTTATTACGATGAAACCCAATGCAATAAAGTTCTTAAATACTATAATTCAAATAAAAAGGTTAAGGCTCAAGTGTTAGAAGAAGCTCAAAATATTTTAGATCATAACTTTAATATATTAAATGCTACTCTTACTCATTTAGGGGAAATTATACATTGGAATAAAGATTATAAATCAGGCTTTGTTTGGGAAAATGTTTTTTACAAAGATATTCAGATAATTGATTTATATAATAATGCAGATGTAAAAGTGGTATGGGAGTTATCTAGATTTAATCATCTATTTGCACTAGGAAAAGCTTATTGGCTAACAAACGACAAAAGATACTATCATGAGTTTAAAAAAGAAATTATTAGCTGGGAACGTGCAAACCCTTATTGTATGTCGGTGAACTGGACTTGTTCTATGGAGGTCGCAATAAGGGCTATAAATTGGATTTTTGCGTATTTCCATTTTAGAAAGATAATAGATATAGATATAGATTTTAAAAACAAGTTAAATAAATTACTTTATTATCATGGCAAATTTATATACTGTAATTTAGAAAACTATAATGCTTTAAGAAATAATCATTATATTGCAAATTTGGTTGGTTTGCTTTATTTAGGTTTGTATTTTTCTGGTAATAAATTAAAAAAACCTGATAAGTGGATTAAAAAAGCAATTAAAGATTTACACAGAGAAATGAAAACCCAAATAAACGAAGATGGAACGTCTTATGAAACATCTACTAATTATCAAAGAGTGGTTGCAGAACTTTTTTTACATGCTTACATGATTGGAAAACTAAATGGTATTTCTTTTGATAAGGGGTACATCATTAAGTTAAAAAAAATGCATAGTTTTTTAGCTGAAATTACTAAGCCAAATGGATTAACACCTCTATTAGGAGATATAGACAATGGAAGACTCTTGATTATATCAAAATACCACAATTGGGAAAAACGTGACTTTAGTCAAATGCTGGATGTTGCTGATTACTTTTTAGGAACTAAAAATTCTCAAAATATAACGAAAGCAGCATCTGAAGAATTAATATGGCTTAGTACTGACAAAAAAATTGAAAACGAAATTGAAGAAAATGATTGTAAGTTGAAACAATTTTCTAATGGGGGATTTTATTTATTAAAAAATCCTTGGTTTTATGTTGTGGTAAGGTGTGGAGAACTTTCTATGAAAGGACAAGGGGGTCACAGCCATAATGATCAATTAAGCTTTGAACTTAATGTTAAAGGTAGAGATATAATTATTGATCCAGGCTCATACACATATTCGGGTTCAGTAAAATTAAGAAATTTCGATAGGTCAACTGCTAATCACAATACAATCTCTGTGGAAAATTTTGAGCAAAATCAATTTAGTGAGGATATTTTTTCAATGAAGGAAGAAACATTTTCTGAAAAAGTATATTCCGACTCAACTTCTTTTATTGGGAAACATTATGGATATAAGGAAAAAATCGATATAGTTCATAAAAGAAAAATATGTATAGATAATCAATCAGTTAGTGTAATTGATACATTAATTGGGGAGAAAAATCCTTGTAAATTTCAACAAAATTTTATATTAGATCCAGAGGTGGAAATCGTTGAGTTAAGTGGAGATATAGTTCTATTATCAAATGAAATATTTGTATATACGAATTTAAAAGTAGAGGAATGCAAAATATTAGAAACGTATATATCTATAGGATATGGACATAGAGTAATAAGTAAAAAAATAGAGAAGACTGTAGAAATTAATAGAGATATAGAAACCAGATTTATTTATAAAGAATAAGAGGTGTATTTTATGAGAGTTCTATATATATCATCATTAATTTTTAAAAAAGCGAGTTCTGCATCTATAAGAAATGTAAGCTTAATTAATGGAATGATAGAAAATGGACATGAAGTTGATGTATTAACAATAAAATATCCAGATGAGTATCAGGACTCGTATTTAGTTAATAACCTTTCTGATGATGTGAATGTATATTGCTCAGAATTGAAAATTCTAAATAGATACCTGAACAATAAGGTGAAAAACGGTGATGTCAAAAAAAGAACAAACACTTTTGATTTTGCTAAAGGAATAATAAAAACACTTTATTTTTTTCCTGATACAGATAAAGAATGGATACATTCATACAACAAAGATTTTATAGAGAGAAAATATGACATAATTATATCTTCATCTGATACAAAAACGGCTCACTTTATAGCTTTAGAGTTAAAAAAGAAAGGAAAGTGCGATAAATGGTATCAGATATGGGGTGACCCATGGAAAGATGACATAAACATAAATAAAATTAATAAATTTAGAGCAAGTAGGAAAGAATCTTTTTTCATTAAGAAAGCAGATAAGGTATTTTACGTTTCCTTACCGACCACTCAAATTATGAAGTCCAAGTTTATGCAAATGAGTAGTAAAATTAATTTTTTAGGCAGATCATATTTGAATAAATGTTATGGTGGAGACATAGGAAGTCAAAATGAGTGGATTTTAACATATACAGGTTCAATAAGTAGAAACAGGAATATATTATGTTTAATCCAAAAAATTCAGGTTTACAATAATGAAAATTCAAAACAAATAAGACTAAGAATATATGGACATGTTTATAAAGATATATTAGATGAAATTAATAAATATTCGTTTATTGATTTAAAAGGTTCTGTTGATTTCAGCAACATTCAAAATGTTTACCAAAATAGCGATGTTTTAATATTTACCGACAATGGGAGTAATACATCGCAGATCCCTGGAAAACTATACGATTATTTTGGAACTGATCGCCCTATATTGGCTCTAGTAGATGATATTAACTCCTCAGTGTCTAAATTTATTATATCCACAGGAAGATGTATTATTAAAGAAAATAGATTTGATAAAATTGAATTTGATTTTTTGAATAATTTAGAAAAAAAATATGTTGTCAAAGAGTTTTCAGGTAGTAGTACTGCGAGACGAATATTTGAAAAAAATGAGTAAGGAGTTATTTCATGAAAAAAGTATTTTTGATCGATTCTTCATACCCAATTAACAGCAGAAATCAAAGAATCTTAGAATCTCTTGACAAAAAATTTGAAGTTGGATATGTAACCTGGAATAGGGAAAATTCAAACTTAATATCAGAAAAGTTCAAGAGTAAAATATACAATAAGAAATCTAGATACGGAAATAAAGTTTTGAAAGCTGTTAAGCTGTATGGTTTTTTTAAGTTTATAAAAAGCTCCATTAGAGAAGAAAAACCAGATATTGTGATTGCTTCTCATTGGGACATGCTCGTCCTTGCAGCAATAATTAAAGGAAAATATAAATTTAATTTAGTATATGAAAATTTAGATATGCCTGACAGCAAAAATGTATTGATTAGGAAAATTTTAAGGAGTTTTGAGAAATTGAGTTTAAAAAAAGTTGATGGAATCATACTTGCATCTAGGTTTTTTAAAGATTATTATGCAGGAGAAAATTGCCTTGTTTATGAGAATTATACTTTAATGAAAAAGGATATTAAATACAATAGCGACTTAAAAAAGAAAAAAACCATAGCTTTTATTGGAAACGTAAGACATTTTGATATATTAAAGAATCTATTTTTAGCTTTTAAAAATGATACATCTTATGAAATTCATATTTATGGGTCAGGAATCGTGAAGGTAAAGTTAGAAGAATTTTGTGAAAGCAATAAAATTAGTAATGCAATTTTCCATGGAGCCTATTTGTATAAAGATATACCAAAGATATACTCAATGGTAGATTATGTTTGGGCAGCCTATCCTAATAAGTCTTTTAATGTAGTTCACGCAATTTCAAATAAATTTTTTGAAGTTATAGCATTTAACAAGATTGGCATCTTTTCTAATGAAACAAATTTAGGAAAATTAGTTAGTTCTAGTGGAATAGGAATTGTAGTTAATCCATACTCTATTGAATCAATTAGGAATGAAATAATTAAGTTAGAAAAGAATGAAAGTGCAAAAAAGATTATTCATAATATTGATGCTTTTAAAAAGGGAGAAAGTGTTTACTGGAAAGATTATGAGGGTAAGCTGACAGGTTTTATTGAAGAATTGTAAAAAACAAATGGACTCATATATTTGCTTATTGATTAAAAATATACGAGGGCTAAAACAGAGAATACTAATAATATCGGTTGCCCTCTACATAACATGTAAATAGACAAATGATAAAGTAGCTAAAACTATTCACTATATATAAATTGGTTTAAACGATTAAAGAGAAACGGTATATATTAGCTTGAAAAAATGATTTGTTGTTCAATTTATTCTCAACTAAAAAAACAAATTAGGGGGGCATTATGTTAAAAGTTAAGAAAAAAAATATGTTGATAAAAATACTCCCTATAATTGCGTATCTTCTGGGACCGATGCTTAATCTACTTATATTACCAATTGTAACCCATTCAATCAACCCTGATGAATATGGTATCTACAACTATTATATTTCCATCATAAATTATATACTTATATTTACTTTTTTTACTTCTATTAATAGCGGTGTGCTAAGGTTTCTTAATACAAAATTTGTGGATTATAAAAAAGATAAAGTTGCGCTAGTCAAAATAATTGGAATTTCTACGATTCTATATTTTATAGTGTCAGGATTGGTATTTTTAATATATAAAGATCCTTTGTTTTTATTTTTAATTATAGGTTATTATTTTATTAACTTAACAACATTTTATAAAAGTTTTTTAAATATAAACGGGAATAAACTTAATTTTTCATTATTAATAATTTCAATTACCATTTTACAATATGTAGTAGTTTTAATAATGTATTATTATCGGGTTGTGAATGTGTATCATTTACTTCTAGGGAATTTTGTTCTTAGTGTCATATTCATATCAAGAATAATATATTTAAAAAGAAACATGTTAAATGTTTTGAAAGCCAAAACAGAAGATGATACGTACAAAAAATTATTTAGGTTTATGATACCGACGATCGGCATTGCATTAGCAGGAATTATTCTTTCATCAGGTGATAGAATAATTATCAAAAATTTGCTAGAACAGGGGGATTTTTATGTAGGTATATATTCTGTAAATTATGTTATATACGCTCAAGTAATGGATATTTTAACTGCATTGTTTTTCCTTTATATACCATACTTTCTTTATACTAAATATGAATCAAAAGGAATAGAAGATTATTTAAAAGGTTTGAATCTTTTTTTTGATTCATACCTACTTATTGGGACACTTATATTTACATTGGTTTCTATAAATTATGACAAGATTAATTTTATTTTATTTGATGAGAAATACTTAGTAGATTCGAAATTATCTTTATATGTTTTAGCAGGTCAATTTTACTTTGGACTTTATCGTATTATTTCTAGTTACTTCAAAGTCGTGAATAAAAATGTAACACTAACTGTCATACTTATATTTATTGCCGTTTTGAATATTGTACTAAATATTATATTTATACCTCAATATGGTTATATAGCTGCTGCAGTAACAACGCTCATATGTTACATTTTGCTATTTTTATTAACATATATATTTTACTTTAATTCCAGCAAAACTAATATCATTTCTGCAGTAAGTTTTGTCAACTTGATTCTGCCACTATTTATAATTTGGGCGCTTAAAACACCTAATATATATTCCTCAAAAGCTACAGTAATGTTAGAAATTTTATATAAGTCTCTAATTGCCACTGTGTTATATGTGTTGGTAAACCTACGAAGATTTAAAAAAATATACCATGGATTTAATCATTAAATTCATAAATAGCGAGGTTAGACATGATTTGGATTATTCACTTTACTATAATTAATATACTGCTGTATGTATCTAAACGAAAAAAAGATGACGGGTTTTTTATAAAATCTACATTTTTTTATTCCATTTTTGTTTTTGGACAAAGGTGGATGACAGGTGAAGATTTTCCGGGATACCTTCTATATTATATTTCTGGTTTTACAGGAAAAGAAATAGGATATTTTGCGCTTCAAAACTTATTTGCTAACAAGAATTTATATTTTGGGTTATTTATTTTTTTAATTTATACTATTACTGTATTTAATAACTTTAAGTTTATAAAAAGAATTAATAAAAATACTGTTTTCATGATTTATCTGTATATGTTCCTAGAACTATATTTTATGCAGATGTCTCAAATAAGGCAGTTCATCGCGGTAAGTTTTTTTATTCATAGTTACTACTTTATATTTCAACGCATGTATTGTAGAAGCCTAATAAATCTGATTATTGCTATTTCTTTTCATTTTTCTGCAGTAATAATAATACCAATTTTATTTATTAGAATGAAGTTATCCAAAAAAACAATGTTTTACTTTGTTATATTATGCTGTGCCTTGCCACTAGTTAACATTAAAGTGTTATTTAATTTAGGTATTTTAAACACGTATTCACATTACATTGGGAGTGTATATGATACTGGTTTAAGTTTCTTCCATTTTATAAGGTATTATGCAATTCTTTTTATTATTTTGCTTTATATTTATAACATAAAAATTGATGTATCATCTAGAATAGATAGGATGATACTTAACGGTGTGTTGTTTTATTTAGTGCTATATGGGTTGAGTTTTCAGTTTGCACCTATGATGCGAGTGTCTTACTATCTTAAGATATTTGAGTTTATTTTTATAGGATATTATATAAAAGACATTAAGCACTTTTCTCCAAAGCTTGTAAAAGGCACTATTGTATCTATGTTTTTATTATTTTATCTGAGCATAGCCATAATTGATCCCTATAATATAACAAGATATGAATTCAGACCTCTGCAACTACGCGAAAACAGAACTGATTCAGAGTTGCGTATGGAAATTCATAACTTCTATTATGATTAAAGGGGTAGAAAATATGAAAAAAATATTGATGGATATTTTTAAAATTTATTAGAAACAAGAATCCAAATAAAATGAATTACTTAATAAAAAGAAAAAAGTTAGTTTATAGAGGTGCAAAACTTGGTGGAGATCCTTATATAGATATTGATATTATAGTAAAAAAAACTCAAAAATTAGTAATGGGAGATTATGTTGTTATTAGCTGTTATAGCATATTAACAGCTGGCGGTGGTATTAGAATAGATGATGAGGTTATAAGTGTAATATTTTATCTCAAAATCATATAATTCTAGATAGCCGTACCGACTCTATACGCTTTTCGGGACATGATTCTAAGCTAGTTTGGATAAAAAAAGGTGCATGGATAGCATCTAATGTCACTATATTACCAGAAGTAACAATAGGTGAAGGTGCAGTAATAGCAGCAGGCTCGGTAGTGACGAAAGATGTAGAGAAATATTGAATTTATGCGGGTGTTCCAGCGAGAAAAATTCCCGCCAGATAGAAAATAGATAATAGATACAGGAGGTATGTATAAATATGATTAATGTAATAGGACTAGGCTACATAGGCTTGCCAACAGCTTTAATGTTTGCAAAGAGTGGAATTGAAGTTGTTGGAACAGATTTAAACGAAAAATTAATAGACTCACTCTCAAAAGGAAAGTTGACTTTTGAGGAAGACGGCCTAGAAGAACTTTTTAAGGATGCTGTGGAAAAAGGTATTAAGTTTACAACGGAATATCAGAAAACAGATATTTATATTATTGCAGTTCCTACACCTTATATAAACTCAAGTAAGAAATTAGATCCTAAATATGTGATTTCAGCAGTTAATACAGTTCTTGATGTATGTGAAAAAGGAGCGGTTTTAATTATCGAGTCTACAATATCTCCAGGATCTATAGATAAATATGTTAGACCTGAGATAGCGGGGAGAGGTTTTGAACTTGGTAAGGATGTTCATTTAGTGCATGCTCCAGAAAGAATTATACCTGGAAACATGATCTATGAACTTGAGTATAACTCTAGAACTGTAGGTGCTGATGACTCTTTAGTAGGAAAAAAAGCAAAAGAATTATATTCGAGTTTTTGTAAATCTGAGATTGTAGTTACAGATATTAGATCAGCAGAAATGTCTAAAGTAGTAGAAAATACTTATAGAGATGTTAATATTGCTTTTGCTAATGAGCTTGCTAAGATTTGTAGAAATGACAATATGGATGTATATGAGATTATACGTATAGCTAATAAACATCCAAGAGTAAATATTCTACAGCCAGGGCCGGGAGTAGGTGGGCACTGTATTTCAGTAGACCCATGGTTTTTAGTAGGAGATTATCCTGACTTAACTAACTTGATACTTACAGCTAGAAAAATTAATGATTCTATGCCTACACATGTATTAGGAAGAATAAGAGATATTATGAGAGAACATAAAATCACTGATATTTCGAAGATTGGTATATATGGACTTGCATATAAGGAAAATGTTGATGATACCAGAGAAAGTCCCACCCTTCAACTACTTGAAAGAATGGACGAGCATTTGGCCTTTGGAGTTAAAGTGTATGATCCATTTATTAAGGAGAGAATTGTAGATCATCAATTTATGAATTTTGAAGATTTTATAAATGAGATAGAGCTTTTGGTTATTATTACAGCTCATGATCATATTAAAAATAATTTAGATTTAGTTAAAGGCAAACTTATACTTGATGCTAAGAATATTTGTGATTTTGATGGAGTTTATAAATTATAAGTTAGGGTGAGTGAATATGAAAAAAATAATGGTGGTCTTTGGCACTAGACCTGAAGCGATAAAGATGTGCCCTTTAGTAAAAGAACTAAAGACAAGAGAAAAATTAAATACGCTTGTTTGTGTGACGGGTCAACATAGGGAAATGCTAGATCAAGTTTTAACTGCGTTTGATGTAGTTCCAGATTATGATCTTTCTATTATGAAAGCTAAGCAGACTCTATTTGATGTTACCATAAATATTCTAGAAAAAATGAAAGCTGTTCTTGAAGAAGTTAAGCCTGATGTGGTTTTAGTCCATGGAGATACTTCTACTACATTTGTAACAGCATTGGCTTGTTTTTATCTTCAGATTCCGGTAGGACATGTAGAAGCAGGCCTTCGAACTTATAATATTTATTCTCCATATCCGGAAGAGTTTAATAGACAAGCTGTTGGTATTGTTTCAAATTACAACTTTGCTCCGACTGAGATGTCAAAAGAAAATCTTTTAAAAGAAGGTAAAAATCCTGAAACTATTCATGTGACCGGTAATACAGCAATTGATGCACTTAAGACTACAGTTCGTGATGATTATACACATGAGCATCTAGATTGGGCATCAGATAGTAGACTTATTATGATTACTGCTCATAGAAGAGAGAACCTAGGCGAACCTATGAGAAATATGTTTAGGGCTATAAAAAGGATTATTGATGAAACTTCTGATATAAAAGCAACCTACCCAATTCATATGAATCCTGTTGTTAGAGAAGCTGCTCAGGAGATTCTTGGAGATACAGACAGAATTAGGATTATTGAACCACTTGAAGTAGTAGATTTCCATAACTTCTTGTCTAGATCACATCTGATTTTAACAGACAGTGGTGGAATTCAAGAAGAAGCACCAAGCTTAGGAAAACCTGTTCTAGTTATGAGGGATACAACCGAAAGGCCTGAAGGAATAGCTGCAGGAACACTAAAGCTTGTTGGAACGGATGAAGAAGTTATTTATAAAACATTTAAGCAATTACTAGAAGATCAAAGCGAATACGATAAAATGAGTAAAGCAAGCAACCCTTATGGAGATGGATTTGCAAGTAAGAGGATAGTTGATATTTTAGAAGAGGGTCTTTAGGTAAGGTTATTCCAGTAGATAGTCATCTTCACCTGAGTAAGGACACAAGACACAAGCGCAAGACACAAGGGGACGGAGGTTTTGTGCTGTTGCTAATTCTTTTTAAAATCTACCTTTAGGGGATATTCAAAAGTTATGAGAAACTATGGTAAATTCCTAGATATTTTGATAAAATAGCAGTAAGGTAATCGGATAAAAGCAGGGTGTGGTGTATCCGTCAAATACAGCCCACATATGAATGAAGACCTATCTATGAGATAATAATCATAAATAGGACTTTTGCTATTGTTTAGACTTAAATATTGTTCTGTAACACAAGGGGACGTCTGTAACACAAGGGGACGGAGGTTATGTGCTGTTGCTAACTCTTTTTGAAATCTACCTTTAGGGGATATTCAAAAGTTATGAGAAACTATGGTAACTTCCTAGACATTTTGATAAAATAGCAGTAAGGTAATCGGATAAAAGCAGGGTGTGGTTGCCACTTTACTTCAGATGAAGGGAGGTGGTGCGATATGAGTACATATGAGGCAATATCACTAATGATACTGTTTTCTATGCTTATCTCAACACAAGGGGACGGAGGTTTTGTGTTGTTGATGATTGTTGTTAAAATTTATCTTTGGGGATGTTCAGAAGTTACAAGAAACTATAGTAAATAGTTTGATGTTTTGATAGAATAGCCATAAGGTAATCAGTTAAAAGCACTAACTTATCTTGAAGGGAGGAAATTCTATGGATTTTCAGGATACTCGTTGGATACAAAGATTTAATAATTACAAGAAAGCATTGAAGCAGCTTGAAGAAGCAGTGGAATTGATGGAAAAAAGAGAACTTACAAACCTTGAGAAACAAGGAGTTATACAAGCATTTGAATACACCCATGAATTAGCCTGGAAAACTTTAAAGGATTTTCTTGAAAATAGAGGCAATACAAATATATATGGTTCAAGGGATGCTACAAAAGAAGCCTTTGCTCTAGGACTAATAGAAAATGGAGAAGCTTGGATGCAGATGATAAAAAGCCGTAATATTACAAGTCATACATACGATGAAGGTACAGCCGATGAGATTATTGCTTTAATAAAAAATTCATACTTTGACGCTTTTGAAGAGTTAAGAATCAAAATGAATGAATTTCAAAGAAAAGAGAATAAAAAGCTATGAAATATGGTCTAAAAGAAAGTATATTGGCAAGTATTCTTGAGGTTTTTTCTAGACATTCAAAAATTGAAAAAGTGTTACTTTACGGCTCACGGGCAAAAGGCAATTATAAAAATGGCTCAGATATAGACTTGACTTTTATTGGTAAAAATATAAATCTAGAGGATATAAATAAACTGCATTTAGAATTGGATGAACTATATTTACCCTATAGTTTTGATTTATCTATATTTGAAAAGATAGAGAATAAAGATTTGATTGATCACATTAACAGAGTTGGAATAATAATATACGAAGGACACAAGGGGACGATTTGACACAAGTGGATTTGACACAAGTGTACGGAGGTTTTGTGCTGTTGCTAATTCTTTTTGAAATCTACCTTTAGGGGATATTCAAAAGTTATGAGAAACTATGGTAACTTCCTAGACATTTTGATAAAATAGCAGTAAGATAATCGGATAAAAGCAGGATATGGTTGCCACTTCACTTCAGATGAAGGGAGGTGGTGCGATGAGTACATATGAGGCAATATCACTAATGATACTGTTTTCTATGTTGATTCTATCGCTTATCTCCTATCTAGATAGGAATAAGAACCAAAGGAAATAACCACCCTGTTAGCGGCAGGATGGTTATTATGCATTAAACTTTAACCTGATTGTGGCAATCGCATTATGCGAATCTGATTACTTTTTTTATTATGATATCATAATTAGAGAGAAAATAAACAGGATATTTATAATTCTTTTTTTGGAAACTTACGAAACAAAACCGGGTAAAGGTGGAGAGATACAGCTTACTGATGAACTAAAAGAGCTTGCTAAGAAAAACTGGTGCCAGTCACTTAAGTTATTGCGGTAGTGATTTTCAATCAAATCAAGTTTGCCTAAATACATAGATTGTAGAACTTATCTTAAAAGTATTGAATAGTTAAAAATCCACAAATTTAATTGTGTATTTTAAATAAAAAATAAAGCAGAAGAGAGGTAGAGACAAATGAAAAAAATATCAAAAATAGCAGCATTAGCCTTATCGATCAGTTTGTTCTTAGGTAGTTTATCATTAGCATCAGGAATCACACCATCACTTGAAGTAGACAAAAGTATTATCGGTGTTATGGTAAATTACAGACACTTACAATTTGACCAAGACCCTGTAATGATGGAGGGAAGGACATTAGTTCCAGTAGCAGCTATCTTTAAAGAGTTACATCTAAGTGTATTATGGGATGCTGAAACAAGAACTGTTGTAGGTTCAACTCATGATGAAGAACTAGTAATAATGATTACTTTAGATAGTAAAACAGCATACATAAATGGTGAAGAAGTGGAACTCCAAGCACCAGCTACAGCTATTAACGGGAGAACGATGGTTCCGGTAAGATTTATTGCAGAAGCTACAGGGGCCACAGTAGATTGGGATGCAGAAGAAAATCTTGTGATCATAAAAACTCCTGGTACAGGATCTTATGAAGATATGTTTCACGAAGAAATTTTCTATGAAGATAAAGTAATGCTAACAGAAGAAGAATTATTAGCATTACCAGAAGAAGAGTAAGCGAAGGGCGGAATAAGAACCAAAAAAAGCAATCACCCTGTTGTGTTTGAAGAGTGATTATTAAAATTATTTAATTCATAGTAGTGGCAATCGAATTATGCGAATCCGATTGCTTTTTTTATTGCTATATCTATAGTTAGTGAGAAAATAAACAGAATTTTTATAATTGTATTTGATAAGGATTGTTTATAATAAGTGGATATGCTACTATAATGACATATATGAAATTTTAACATAGAAAGTAGAGAATAAGATGCAAGATTATGTTTTGAATGAAATAAAAGAAATAGCTATTAAATATGAAGTTGAAAAGGTTGTTTTGTTCGGATCCCGTGCTAGGGGAGATCATTCAGAAACTAGTGATTATGATATTGCAATTTTTGAAAAAGACCTATCACTTATAAGTAAAACATTGTTGTGTTCAGATATTGAAGAAATCCATACATTGAAGAAAATTGACGTAGTATTTGTGAATAAAGACCTAAATGATAAAGTTATGGAGAATATTAAGAATGAGGGTGTAGTTATATATGAGCAAGCTAGAAACCAAACTGATTAATTTTAAGAATGCATTAGATAGATTGAGGGAAGCCGTTGTAGAGTTCAAACGAGAGGATGCAAGTGATGTGGTTCGTGATGGTCTAATTCAAAGATTTGAATTTACTTATGAGCTTTCTTGGAAAGCAATGAAAGAATATCTAGAGGATATTGGAATCATGGATAAAAATTCACCAAAAGCAGTTATTAAAGAGGCTTATTTTCAAAAAATTATTGTTAATGAAAAAAATTGGTTACTTATGTTGCAAGATAGGAACATGACATCACATGTATATAGAGAAGAAATGGCTGAGGAAATAGCTGAAAGAATAGTAACTTACTATATTAAAGAGTTTGAAGTAGTCTTAGAAAAGTTAAGGATACAAGTGTAAGGAAACGCTAAGAGAAGAGTAAGTACGACACTAAGTACTGAGGGTCAGTTCTTGTGTGCCGTTATGAATTCTTCTTAAAATTTATCTTTGGGGATGTTCAGAAGTTACAAGAAACTATAGTAAATAGTTTGATGTTTTGATAAAGTAGCAGTAAGGTAATCGGATAAAAGCAGGGTGCACTTCACAGGACTGCAGAGTGATTATCATTAAAAAAGCACTAAGGGACAGTTCTTCTGTGTTAAAAGGCAAACACAGAAAAAACCGTCCCTTAGTTTTTTTTAGTGCTTTGCATAAATAGTTGTGACACAAGAGAATGGTTTTTGTGTTAGAAAACGTATCAAGATGATTACTGTGGGTATAAGGAAAAGGGATGAAAGGACGAATATGTCGAGGGCGTAGTATTCATTCTGAATAATTTGATACGATAGAGCCACCATTCCGATTTTTGAGAGCCACTATGTTCATAAAATAGGGCCACCCTGGTACTCTGTGAGCCACTTGGTAAAATATCTCTGTATAATGAATTTATGCACTGTTTTACAGTGTAAATAAATTCAAGGGAGGTCATATTATGACCAAGTACCGTGAAATCCTTCGGCTTCATAGCCAAGGTATCAGTCAACGAGGCATTGCAGCAAGCTGCCAATGTTCTCGCAATACCGTATCTGCCGTCATCAAACGTGCAGATGAATGCGGTATATCATGGCCCTTTCAGAAAGATATGTCTGATGGCCAGCTCCAGGAATTGATGTTTCCTGAAAAAGCCTTGCCTACATCAAGAAAAATACCAGATTGTGAGTACATCCACAAAGAAATGGCTAAGAGTGGTGTCACCTTAAGTCTTTTATGGAATGAGTACTGTGAAGAATGTAGGCTGATTGGCGAAATTCCACTGATGTATAGTCAATTCTGTAGGTATTATCATAGGTATGCCAATACCAAGAAAGCTACTATGTATATCCATCGTAAGCCTGGGGAACAAATGGAGGTAGATTGGGCTGGACAAACAGCTGAGATCGTTGACCGTAATACAGGAGATGTGCTGGTCGCATATGTCTTCGTAGCAGTCTTATCCTGCAGCCAATATGCTTATGTAGAGGCATTTCTATCCCAGAATCAAGAAAATTGGATAGCAGCCCATGTAAATGCCTATAAATTTTTTGGTGGAATAACAAGAATCCTTGTCCCTGACAATCTAAAAACAGGGGTAGACAGAATATCTTGGTACACACCAACCATTAACAAAACCTATCATGAAATGGCAGAGCATTACGGTACTGCTGTTATCCCTGCCCGTGTTCGTAAACCTAAAGACAAACCCAATGTTGAAGGGGCAGTAGGTATCATATCTACATGGATCATTGCTGCCATAAGAAAACAGCAGTTTTTTTCCTTAAGGGAGCTAAATACAGCAATCCATGAGAAGCTTTCAGAATTTAATAGGAAACCCTTTCAGAAAAAACCAGGTAGCAGACTTAGCGTGTTTCTTGAAGAAGAGAAACACGCCCTCATGCCACTGCCTGCCACCCCATACGAGCTAGCCCTTTGGAAAACAGCCACCGTACAATTCAATTATCACATATCAGTAGAAAAAATGCACTACTCCGTTCCCTATGAATATATCAAGCATAAAGTAGATGTCCGTATGACTAGAACTGTAATAGAAGTCTTTTTTAATAACCATCGCATTGCCTCCCATATAAGGAAGCATGGTAGAGTAGGACAATATAGTACCATAGTAGAACACATGCCTGAAGACCATAAAAGCTATACTACTTGGAACGCCGAAAGGTTCATTTCTTGGGCTACTGGTATCGGTCCTAATACAGCTATAGCCATTAAATCCATATTATCAGCCCATAAAATACAACAACAGGGCTATAAATCCTGCATGGGGCTTTTAAAGCTAGTAGATAAATATTCAGTCCTTCGCTTGGAAGAAGCCTGCAAGAAAGCCCTTTCCTATACACCCCAGCCTAGCTATAAAAGCATTCAAACCATACTGAAAACTGGTCAAGATAAACTTTTCAAAGAAGCAGATCCTGCACCAACTACTAAAGAAAACACTGCGAACTTTGGATTTACCAGAGGTGCAGGTTACTATGGAGGTAATGAATAATGGTGAATGAAACAACAATATCTAAACTACATGAAATGCGTTTAACGGCTATGGCTGACTCCTTCAGGGAACAACTACAAAGTAGTTCTTTCCAAGAACTAAACTTTGAAGAACGTTTTGGTCTTATGGTGGACATAGAGTAGGTCAAGAAGAAAAAGCAATAAATTAATAAAACTTATCAAAAGGCAGATTTTAGGTACAGCAACGCTTGTGTTGAAGATATCGAGTATCACAGTGACAGAAAGCTTGATAAGGGCCAAATCGCTCGTTTGGCTACCTGTAATTACATACAAGAAAAACATAACATCATTATCCTGGGTGCATCGGGTAATGGAAAATCCTACATTGGTTGTGCTTTAGGGGTAGCTGCCTGTCGTAACTACTACACTGTTAAATATGTTCGTCTCCCAGATTTACTTGATGAATTAACTATTGCTAGGGGAGAAGGGATATTTAAAAAGGTCATGAAACAGTATAAAAGTGTAAGTCTTCTAATCCTTGATGAATGGCTATTAGTACCTCTAAAAGGAGTAGAAGCCCGTGATCTATTAGAAATCATTGAAGCAAGGCATCAAAACGGCTCAACTATCTTTTGTTCACAATTTGCTCCTGGTGGTTGGCATGAAAAGATAGGAGAAGATACTCTTGCAGATGCTATCCTAGATAGGATCTGCCATGATTCCTATACCATCCACATTGATGGAAAGGTCTCTATGAGAGAACGCAATGGATTACAGCAGGACAAATAGTAAATAAACCTAGGGGAGCCATCATTATCAAAAGATGGTGGCTCTCTCATGAACATAGTGGCTCTATTTGATGCACAGGGTGGCTCTAAAAAAGTACACTGATGGCTCTAATTCATCATAATATTCACATTCTGAAGTATAATTTTTAACAAGCTACAAAATACAGTAAAATTATGGTAAAAATTTTGATATTTTGATAGAATATCAATAAGGTAGTAGGATGAGCAGGAGATTCCCGCAGAGGGACGGTTCTTCTATGTTAAAAAGCAAACACAGCAAGAACCATCCTCCTGTGCTCTTTGAAAGTGATATAAATAATGTAGGGGTGTAAAAATGCCAAGAAGAGGGAGAGAGAAAAGTAGCACTGGAGTATATCATGTAATTTTACGAGGGATTAACAGGCAAATAATTTTTGAGGATGATCAAGACTATGAAAAATTATTAGAAACAATAAAAGATCATAAAGAAAAAAGTGGGTATGAAATTTATGCTTATTGCCTTATGAGTAACCACATACACTTATTAATTAAAGAAGGGGAAGAGGAGTTAGGAAGAGTATTTCGAAGAATTGGGGCTACTTATGTGTATTGGTATAACTGGAAATATAATAGAAGAGGACATCTGTTTCAGGACCGATTCAAAAGTGAAGTAGTAGAAACCGATGGATATCTTTTAATGGTGCTACGATATATTCATCAAAATCCGTTAAAAGCAGGCATGGTGAAGAAGATACAAGAATATCGGTGGAGTAGTTATAAAGAATACACAGAAAAAACAAAGGTTTGTGATATAGATTTTCCTCTTAATTTATTTTCTAAAGATCGACAAAAAGCCCTAAAGCTATTTAAAGAATTTAATGAAGAAATAAATCGTGATCAATGCCTAGAATACAACACCAATATGAGGTGGAAAGAACAAGAGGTCATTGATTTTGTTAAAGAGATTGCAGGGGTTGAAAGTCCTTTAGATATTTCAGGCTTTGAAAAGACAAAGCGAAATGAAGTTATAAAGCAATGTAGAGAAGAAGGGATTTCTATAAGACAAATTGAAAGAGTAACGGGAATTAGTTTTGGAGTGATTCGCAGGGTGTAAAACCGTCCCTTCTGTGCTTGGTAGCAAGCTAGTATTAAAATATAAAGATTCAAAACATATAAAATTATGAATAGAAAAGAGGGAATGAAGGTGGCTTCTATTGTTAAAAGCTTTGCTATAGCAGGGGTGGATGGATATTTGGTGGATGTGGAAACTAAGACCATTTGTGGACAGCCCATGATCTCTATTGTAGGTCTTGGAGATACAGCTATAAAGGAAGCGAAAGAACGAGTAGAGTCAGCTCTTAATAATGAGGACTTTACTTTTCCTCAGAAGAAGGTGGTTATTAATTTAGCTCCAAGTGACTTGAAAAAGAGCGGTTCTCACTTTGACTTACCTATAGCTTTGGGTCTACTAATAGAAACGGATCAATTGAATCCTAAAAAAATGGAGGCCTATGGTGTCTTAGGAGAACTTTCTTTAAATGCAAAACTGCGCACCTGTACCGGTGTACTTCCTATGGTAATTGCCGCAAAGGAGCATGGGATGAAAAACATTATTGTGCCAAGAGAAAATGTCAAAGAGGCTTCAGCTGTAAAGGGTATGAATGTTTACGGCTTTAATAGTTTAAAAGAAGTAGTAGACTTTTTGGAGGAAAAAAAAGAGTATATAGAGCTTGACAAAGAAAGTATGCCTACCAATGAAAAAAAAGCCTATCTCTTAGACTTTAAGGATGTTCAAGGTCAGGATGCTATGATTGAATATATAGTCATTGCCGCCAGTGGAGGGCATAATCTTCTTATGCTTGGAACACCAGGTTGTGGAAAATCAATGATCGCCAAAAGAATTCCTACTATTCTGCCCAGCATGACGGAGGAAGAAGCCTTAGAGGTTACAAAGATTTATAGTGTTGCAGGTCTTTTAAGAGGCAAGCAGAGTCTTATAAAGGAACGACCCTTTAGAGCGCCGCATCACAATGCATCTACCAATTCCCTCATTGGTGGAGGGAATAATGCAATTCCAGGTGAAATTTCCCTTGCCCATAATGGCGTGCTATTTCTTGATGAAATTGCTGAATTCAGTAAAAACTCCTTAGAAGCTTTAAGACAGCCTATGGAGGATCAAGTTGTTACCATATCTAGGGTGAAGTACACCAATACTTATCCTGCGAACTTTATGTTGGTGGCAGCCATGAATCCTTGCCCCTGCGGATATTATGGGAAGGATAGGTGTCGATGTAGTGATTATGAAGTTATAAAGTATAGGCAAAAGATTTCTGGTCCAATTCTTGATCGGATGGATATTCAAAAGAATGTGAATCCTGTAGATTTTATGGAACTATCAAAGGATTTTTGCGGAAGGACTTCTAAAGAACTGAGGGAGCGGGTAGAATTTTCAAAAGAAGCGATTTGAAAAGATTGAGGGCATTAGCTGTAATGCTCAGATGGGACATGCTTTAGTGAAGGAATACTGTAGCTTAGAAGTTGAAGGGGAAAGGCTATTAAAGCTTGCTTATGAGCGTTTTAACTATAGTGCTAGAACCTTTCATAAATATCTAAAGGTTGCTCGTACTTTTGCAGATATGGAGGGAGCAAGTAGAATAAGAAAAAAAGATGTTGCAGCAGCATTGATGGCTAGGGATTTGGACAAGGAAGGAGCAAAGATGATGGTATTATAGGGGGGGGAGCAAGTGGAGTACTGGCTTTGGTTGAAGGAATTAAAGGGGCTTGGAAATAGTATAGAACAAAGGCTTCTTGCTTTTTTTAAATCCCCTAAGGCAATTTATGAAGCAGAGGAATTAGACCTTATGGAGGTGGAGGGAGTAGGTAAAACCCTAGCAAAAAGCATCAGGCAAGAAAAGTCCTTAAATGAGGCATTTAAAATACTAGAAAAGGTAGAAAAAAATGACATTAAAATCCTAACCTATCATGATCCTTTATATCCTGTGGCAGTAAAGGAATCTAAATATGCCCCTACACTCCTCTACTATAAGGGGAAAATTAGGGAGTCCAGTATGGGAGTGGCCATTGTAGGTTCAAGAAGGTGCAGTCAGTACGGAAAAGAAGTGGCAATAGAGGCAAGTACATTCCTAGCGGAGAACAATATTCCTGTTATTAGTGGGATGGCAAAAGGGATTGATGGATATGCACATATTGCTACCTTAAAATCAAAAGGGTATACTATGGCTTTTTTAGGCCATGGTCTGAATTGCTGTTATCCTAAAGAGCATGGTGAATTAATGGAGGCAATCATAGATAAAGGTGCTGTTTTATCAGAATATCCTCCAGATAGGAAACCACGTCCCGAGTATTTTCCCAAGAGAAATCGTTTATTTATCAGTTGGTCAAGAAAGGTGCTTATCGTTGAAGCTGGAGAAAAAAGTGGAACGCTGCTTACTGCAAAACTTGCAAAGGAAGATGGTAAGGAGATATTAGTGTTACCTCATGAGATTTATAATCCTTCTGGGAAAGGAGGGAATCAATTAATCTCAGATGGGGCAACAGTATATTTAAAGCTAGAGCAACTGCTCATTGATAGAGAGGAACAAGAACAGAAGAGACAGTTCCTCTGTGTTAAAAAGCAAACACAGAAAAAATCGTCCCTTGGTGCTAATCAATTAAGCGGAGATGCGGGACGATCTCCTACAGAGATAGCGATTATAAAAAGTCTTAATAAATCTGATAAAAGTATACAAGAACTGGAAAGGGCCACAGGACTTTCACAAATCCAATTGCTTGAATATATCGCTGTGCTAGAATTAGAAGGTGTAATAGATAGTATAGGGGGCAGGTTTAGGGTTATAAGATAATAGGGGAACAAGGGTAGCACTGAGGGACAGTTCTTCTGTGTTAAAAGGCAAACACAGAAAAAACCGTCCCTCAGTGCTACAAGAGTCAATATGAAGAAGAAAAGAATGAGGGAAGAGAGTTCTTTATAGAAATGTTATTAGAGCAAAATGCAAAAAAATAGAAAGCAAAGGAAATTGAGAAGAAATGTTTAGCTATAATAAAAGAAAATTAATAATTATTTCATGGATATCACTCCTGCTTTGGATGGGATTGATATTTTACTTTTCGTCGAAGCCTGCAGTTCAGTCAAAAGAACTTAGTAACAATGTAACGGAAATCATGGTCCAGACGATAGAGAGGGTAGCTCCTAACAAAGCAGCTAATTTAGATATAGGAAGGTTACATTTTTTAATCAGAAAAAATGCGCATTTTTTTTCCTACCTAGCCTTGGGACTATTAGCAATGAATGCTATGAGGAGAAGTGGAGTGTATAGGGTCAAAGGAATGGTAATAGCTTTTTCAATCTGTGTCCTATATGCCATATCAGATGAAATCCATCAGACCTTTGTACCTGGCAGAAGTGGGGAGATTCGAGATGTATTAATTGATAGTGCAGGGGCAAGTGTTGGGATTGGAATGTATTGGGTAATGAACAAATTATTGAAAAAAGTACTGCGTAGTTAAGAATGACAAAGGTATGAAAGTTTTAATCCGTTGGCTTTATTTGAAGGAAGAGTTAAAAGATATGAGGAAATATGACAGTTTCATGACAAAAACTGTGTTTTAAGCCCTTTACGTTGACATTAGTTATCCTGCATAGTATGATTGAATTAGAAAAAACATGTAGGTTTTAAAGTGGGGACGGAGCTATGAAGAAAAAAATAATGTCGACGTTAATGGCATCAATTGATATTGTGCTGATAAATATAGCTTTTTTATTAGCTTTTTACATGCGTTTTGATGGGGATTTGACGGGGAAAATGTTTGCGCAATATTTTCCAGTCTACTTAGAGAATGCTATTACTCTATCCCTAATCAAGCTAGTTTTATTTTATTGTTGTGGTATATATAAAAACCTTTGGAAGTATGCCAGCATAGAAGAAGCTCTTCAGGTAGTAGGTGCCTCTTTTATAGCTAATATGGGTATTGTTACTTACATGGTGCTTACACAGCAGTTTTTTCCGAGAAGTATTTATATGCTAATATTTTTATTGGATATAGTTTTCATTGGGGGTATTCGCCTAAGTTATAGGGTAACAAAAAATTTCACAGAGGATTTAAAACAGCAAGGTATTGAAGGTATTTTTAAAACCAGTGGCAAAAAAAGAATTATGGTGGTAGGCGCAGGTCAAGCAGGAGCCACCATTATTAAAGAATTACGAAGACATGATAGCCTAAACAGTAAACCTGTGGCTATTATAGATGACAATGAAGGAAAATTAGGAGCTAAAATTCATGGAGTTCCAATATTAGGAGATAGATATCATATAAAGAAAATAGCTGAGGCTAAAAAAATAGACGAAATTATCATTGCCATCCCTTCTGCCTACAGGAAGGAAATAAGGGAGATTGTTCAAGAGTGCAGTAGGACTAAGTGCAAGTTGAAAATTGTTCCTGAGATTTATGAATTGTTGGATGGACAAGTGAGTATCAAAAAGATACGTGATGTAGAGATAGATGATTTATTAGGAAGAGATCCAGTAAAGGTAGACTTAGCAGAGATAAGCGATTACTTAAGTGAGAAGGTGGTGTTGGTCACTGGTGGTGGTGGATCTATTGGCTCAGAGTTATGTCGGCAGATTGCAGGTTTTCAGCCTAAGAAGTTATTAATCCTAGATATTTATGAAAATAGTGTTTATGATATACAAAATGAACTAATTCGAAAACACCCGAATTTAAACTTAGAAGTCCTAATTGCATCTATTCGGGATAAGAAACGGTTAGAGGAAATATTTTCAATACATAAACCAGAGGTGGTGTTTCATGCAGCAGCCCATAAACATGTTCCATTGATGGAGGCTAATCCTCAAGAAGCTATAAAGAACAATGTTTTTGGTACAAAAAATTTGGCAGAGTGTGCTGATGAATACGGAGTAAAGAGATTTGTTCTTATCTCCACCGATAAGGCTGTGAACCCAACAAATATTATGGGGGCTACCAAAAGAGTAGCGGAAATGATTATTCAATCAATGGACCGTGTCAGTAAGACGGAGTTTGTTGCGGTGCGATTTGGCAATGTGTTAGGCAGTAATGGAAGTGTTATTCCATTATTCAAAAGGCAGATTGCTGAGGGAGGCCCCATTACAGTGACGGACCCAGAGGTAACAAGATATTTCATGACCATACCAGAAGCGGTGCAACTGGTAATTCAAGCAGGATCTATGGCGAGTGGTGGAGAAATTTTTGTGCTAGATATGGGGGAACCAGTAAAAATTATTGACCTTGCAAAAAACCTAATTCGTTTATCAGGCTTCGAACCAGATGTCGATATAGCTGTCAAAGTTGTAGGCCTTAGACCAGGAGAAAAGCTATATGAAGAGCTATTGATGGATGAAGAGGGTTTAGAAGCTACAAAACATGATAAAATCTTTGTAGGCAAACCGATATTTACAGATCTGAAGCTGCTGCATAGAGAATTAAATATACTAATGGAGCTGCTATGGGGAAGTGCTGAAGAAATAAAAGGTTACATGGAAAAAATAGTACCTACTTATAAGCGAACCAGCTAAGAGTGATAACGTGTGGCACCAAGGATATAAAGATAAATAAAGAAGAGATAGACCAAGCTAATCTGTATAAGAAGCTTACTGAATCACAAAAGTGAATAAACTCAAGTATACTTGAAAAGTCTTTTTAAAGAAGAAATTCTTTAGAGACTTTTTTATTTTGTTTTTAAAATATATAGAGATGAGGTACTATAATGTAAGAAATGTAGTAGCATAGTGAAAAATTAGAAGTTTGCTGAGTTTTTTATTAAAATTTTGACAGATATTCTTCGCCAAGATAGGATTTTAGCGATTTATGTGGTATACTTTTATTTGTACAAATGAGAAACAAAAGATAGACTTACCTTGAAGGAGCATCAGCAATGAAAAAAAATGAGATTCTTAAGATAAGTACAGCTTTAATATTTTGTGTTTTTTTACTAATGACGGTAAATGGCTTTGAAAAATATAATAATATACAAAACCCTGAACAAGCTTTTCGAAAAGATCTCCAGAAGCAAGAAGAAGTAATTGTTGTCGGAGATGTTGTCAGCAGAAATGTAATCAATGTCCTTTTACTGGGAGTAGATAGTACTGAGACACGAGAGGCAAATGAAATGGGTTATCGGAGTGATGCCATTATGGTAGCATCCATGGACTTAGATATGAGAAAGGTAAAAATGATATCGATTCCAAGAGATACTTATACAGATGTACCAGGCAATGACAAAAAAGATAAGATTAACCATGCTATGGCCTTTGGTGGGGGACCTAGGAGAAAAGGAAATCAATATGCAGTTGAAGCTGTGGAGAATTTGCTAGGTATTGACATTCATTATTATGCTACTCTAGACTTAGATGCGGTTAAGGATGTTGTTGATATGATAGGTGGTGTCACTGTAAATGTAGAACGCAGCATGGGGTCTGGTGCAAGACGTTTAGAAAAAGGGGAACAAACACTCAATGGTGAGCAGGCCTTGATTTATCTATCAAATCGTAATGCACCAATGGCAGATTTGGCTAGAATAGGTCAGCAGCAGAACTTCATGATGGCTCTATTTCAGCAGACAAAAGAAAAAGGTAGATTTTCTGATATTCTTCCCTTATATTTGAAGATGCAAAACAAAATATTTACTGACTTAAAAATCGATCAGATTGGTGCGTTAGTTCTATTTCTGAAGGATTTAAATCCAGAGGATATAGAGGTGTTTACGTTGCGAGGAAGCAATATGACTATAGATGGTATTTTTTATCTAGATGTAGATACAGACTATATCCAGGAAATTATCAATGGTATTACTATGGGGAAAAACTGAAAAAATAAAGCCGTGTTGAGGAAAAAGGTGTCCTCTTCCTAGTGCTAGAACTATAAAAAGTTTTTTGATAACACACATCAAAGAACTTTTTTCTTTTATAACTACTAAATAGATAGTATACCAACATTTACATTGGAACATATTCCCTATAAGCGTTGCAATTTCAATATCTTTTTTATACAATAGTCCTAAGGTCCTGGGGGCAGAGACCTAAAAATTTATTCAACGGAGGGATTGTAGTGAAAGATAATACTAAAAGAGCACTAGGCCTGCTAGTGGCAGCAATCATGGTGCTGACATCTACAGGAATGGTATTTGCTGAGGGTGCTGACCTTCAAGATGAGGATGCAGCAGACAACGTAATTGTTGAAAATGTTGATGTAGAAGATGAAACAGATGTAGATGACGAAACAGATGCGGATGATGAAACAGATGCAGATGATGAAACAGATGTGGATGATGAAACAGATGCAGATGATGAAACAGATGCGGATGATGAAACAGATGCGGATGATGAAACAGATGCAGATGACGAAACAGATGCAGATGACGAAACAGATGCGGATGATGAAACAGATGCAGATGACGAAACAGATGCAGATGACGAAACAGATGCGGATGACGAAACAGATGTGGATGACGAAACAGACACAGATGACGAAAATACTGTTACCTTCAGCGATATAGAAGGTCACTGGGCTGCTGATAGAATCATACTTTGGGCAGAGAATGATGTTGTAAGCGGTTACCCTGATGGTAGCTTCAAGCCAGAAAACAACATCACTAGAGCAGAATTTATGTCATTAATCAATAAGGCAATGGGCTACATAGATGAAGTAGCGATTGACTATTCTGATGTGCCTGAAGACGAGTGGTATGCAAAAGTGGTAAGAAGAGCTGCGGCAGCTGGATACATTTCTGGATACGGAGATGGCACAATGAAACCAGAAAGCTTCATTACTCGTGAAGAAGTAGCTGCGATTATTAGCAAAATCAACGAATTACAGCAAGATTCAGGGGCTTCCGAAGTGTTTACTGATGCCATTTCAGGTTGGGCAAAGGGTCATGTAGGTGCAGTAGCAGCAGCTAGATACATGAATGGTTATGTGAATGAAGAAGTTAGAACCTTTGGAGCATTAAATAATATCAAAAGAGCAGAAGCTGTGGTAGTAATCCACAACATGTTCCGTGAGTTAGAAGATCAAGATCAAGACACTGATCAAGACGAAAACAATGACGAAGAAGATCAAGATGTAGATCAAGATGAGAAGGACGAAGAAGAAGATCAAGATGTAGATCAAGATGAGAAGGACGAAGAAGAAGATCAAGATGTAGATCAAGATGAGAAGGACGAAGAAGATCAAGATGTTGATCAAGACGAGAACGAAGAAGAAGGTCAAGATGCTGATCAAGATGAGAAGGATGATGAAGATCAAGGTCAAGACGATGACGAGGACCAAGATGATACAGATGAAGATGATGATACAGAAGAAAACTAATCTCTAATAAAAGGAAACTCCCTTCTGACCAAGAATAAAGAAACCATTCTTGGTCAGGGGGAGTTTTTTTTATGTTCATACGTCCAATTGATAGAGGGGATTTAAGAAAAAATTAATATACTTTTAATTGATTGTATGTATGAAAATATTATATAATATGGTAGATATTACATTGAACCATCGGTCAATTTTCATTAAAGTTAGGGGAGATGGTTTAGAGTAGAAGTTTTTAATAAAAAGAGATGTTGGAGGGAAAATGAAATGATGAAAAAAGTAATTTGCGCACTACTACTAACAATGTTTTTAGCAATTGCCTTAGTAGGCTGTAGGGGCAAAGAAGAGCCAGTTGCAACAACACCTGAGGAAGTCTATGTCCCTGTAGAAGTTGAAAAAGCAGAGACGAAGTTTATTGGTAATAACATTACATTAAATGGGAAAATCCATGCCAATGATGAGGCGGTGGTATTACCTAAAGTTCCGGGGAGAGTAACCGCTGTTAATGTGAAACTGGGAGATTATGTTCACAGAGACAGTGTGCTATTTACTATAGATCAAAAAGATATACTTCGCAATATAGAACAAACACAACAATCCATAAATTTGGCACAAAAAAGTGTAGATCAAGCAGAGAACAGCATAACAACAGCTCAAATTAATTATAATTCTATAAAAGAAAACATAGAAAACGCTGAAGTAAACTTACAGAGAACAAGAGAGCTTTTTGAGGCAGGTGCTGCCCCTAAAACTCAACTGGAACAGGCAGAACTAGCGGCATCTAGAAGACCTTTAGAAGTTGCCGAGAGTCAAATACGTCAGGCAGAGATAGGCTATCAGCAAGCCCTAAATCAATTAGCTCAAGCTGAAATCACCCATCAGCAAGCACAAAGTGCCTTAGAAGATACGGTAGTAAGGGCTCCTATGAGTGGTGTAATCTCTAGCTTAAATATAATAGCAGGAGAACTAGCTAGTGGTGCACAACCTTTGGCTACAATTGCTGACATCGATAAAGTTTATATCAAAGTAGACGTTACAGAGAACATTGTAAACACCCTATATACTGGGCAAAAAGTATCTGTTGATATACCAGCAGCATTAGAGGAAGCAGTAGAAGGAAGGATTGACTTTATCAGTCCTACGGTAGATAATAATACACGTTTGTACATAGTGAAAGTATACATAAATAATAAAGATCGTAAGATTAGAACGGGAATGAGTGCTTCCATGGCATTAGATCTAGATAGTAGAGACAATGTGATGGTTATTAATCGTAGAGCTGTTCTTGATAAAGAGGGAGATAGTATTGTTTTTATTGTAGAAGGAGATCATGCTGTTGAAAAACAGGTATCATTAGGAATGAGTACTGCTTCTGAAGTAGAGGTAGTAGAAGGATTACAGGAAGGAGATCAGGTAATTGTTAAGGGACAGCAGTATGTAGCGGATGGAGAACGGGTTAAGATCGTAGGAGGTGAATAATAATGAATCTATCAAAATTTGCAGTAAAAAAACCTGTAACGATTACAATGATGATGCTTGTAATCATATTACTAGGGACCATCTCTTTAACTCGCTTACCTTTGGACTTAATGCCGGATATAGAGATTCCTGTAGCAATTGTTAGCACCAGCTATTCAGGAGTAGGGCCCCATGAGATGGAAAATTTGGTGACAAGGCCTATTGAAGATGCTGTAGCCACTGTTGCTGACTTGGATACGGTCACCTCAATGTCTTCTCAGGGTACTTCCATTGTTGTAGCACAGTTTGACTTTGGCACAAATATGGATTTTGCAGCCTTAGAAATGAGAGAAAAGGTGGATATGGTAAGAGGAAGGCTTCCAGATGATGCATCACAGCCCATGGTAATGAAGCTAGACATGAATGCTATGCCTATTGTGATGTTGTCACTTTCCAATGGTGAAGATCTCTTTGAACTGCAGGCTTTGGCGGAAGATACCATGAAACCAAGGTTAGAGAGGATCAGTGGCGTTGCTTCAGTAAGTATTATGGGGGATTACATTAATGAAATAGAAATAAAGGTAAACCAACAAAAACTAAACGCCTATGGCATCGGTGTAGATCAATTAGCACAGGTAATTGGTGCCGCTAATATCAATGTACCAGGGGGAACGGTAGAAAGAGGCACAGAAAAACTAACCATCAGAACCCTGGGAGAATTTGAAACCGTAGAAGAAATTGGAGAGTTACCGATAACCTTATCTTCTGGATCCATTATTCGATTGAAGGATGTGGCAGAGGTGGGTTTGATTCAAAAAGAAATTGAGAGCATTTCTAGAACCAATGGTAAAAATGGTATAGGGATACAAATACAGAAACAATCGGGAAGCAATACAGTTCAGGTGGCTAATTCAGTCAACAGAGAGGTAGAAAGGTTACGGGTCGACTATCCACAGTTTGAAATTGTCACCATATTTGATCAATCTGACTACATCAACGATGCTATTGCAAATGTAGCTAAAAATGCTTTAGTGGGTGGACTGTTAGCCATATTAATCCTGTATTTATTTTTAAGAAATATTAGAAGTACCATGATCATTGCAACCGCTTTGCCGATCTCCATCATTGCAACTTTTGTGTTGTTATACTTTAATAACATTACCTTAAACCTTATGACATTGGGAGGATTGGCCCTTGGGGTAGGGATGTTGGTGGATAATGCTATTGTGGTGCTGGAAAACATTTATCGTTATAGAACAGAAGGCTACTCTAGGATAGAAGCAGCTATAGAAGGGGCAAAAGAGGTTTCCATGGCGGTTACAGCATCTACCCTTACTACGATAGCGGTATTTGCACCTATTGTTTTCGTAGGAGGACTTACCTCTATTTTATTTGGTGAGTTTGCTATGACAGTTACACTGTCTCTAGTGGCTTCTTTAGTAGTAGCACTAACTTTTATTCCTATGCTGTCTTCTAAGATTTTGAAGGTAGATAGAATTGTGGAAGGGGAAAAGCCTAAAAAGAGAAAAATTTTCACAGGTATTTATGATCTCTTTGATCGTGCTTTTTCTGGACTAGAGAAGACCTACAAAAAAATATTGGTATGGGGTCTAGGTCATAGAAAAACCCTTATTTTTATGACCATAGTAATATTTGTGGCCAGTGTTTCTTCAGTGTTTCTTGTAGGGGCAGAGTTCTTCCCTGCTTCCGACCAAGGACAAATAGATGTTAATGTCACTTTACCAACAGGGTCACAATTAAGTGAAACAGACGAAATCCTGCAACGCATAGAAGCTTTGGTTGCTCCTATAGAAGAAATCGATATTGTTTATAGCACCATTGGTGGCAGTATGGGAGCAGGGTTTATGTCAAGTAATGAAAACCGTGGAAGTATGACGGTCATGTTGGTGAGTCTTAGCCAAAGAAGCAGAAGTGATAATGAGGTTGCCGATGAAATAAGGAGTCTTGTTAGAGACATTGCTGGCGCAGAGATCAGTGTAGCAAGTGCCGACGGCATGGCAATGGGAGGTGCTAGTGCACCGATAGAGATAAAGGTCAAGGGAGATGACCTAGAAGTTCTTAAGGAGATTACAGAGGACTTTAGAAGAATAGTGGCACAGGTAGAGGGCACACGAGATGTAGAAACTAGTTTTTCAGAAGGGGTGCCTGAGCTTCAAATTCATATTAACAAATATCAGGCTTCTACCTACGGCTTGACAACAGCTCAAGTGGCAAATGCTGTAAGAAATTTTGCTCTAGGTACGACGGTTTCTAGGTTTAGAGAAGATGGAGATGAGACGAACATCATCATCAGAGGAGAAGAAAGTATACGACAAGACCTAGCTAACTTAGAGCAGATAGGTATTCAAACCCCTATGGGCAGTACAGTCCCATTAAACCAAGTGGCAGATATGTATATTGCCCAAGGACCTACAAGTATCAATAGAGAAGATCAACATAGGGTAGCCACCGTTACCAGTGAACTCAGCGGCAGGGACTTAGTAAGTGTCACACGGGATATTACAGCTTTATTGGAGGACTACGATTTGCCAGAAGGATATTTTTATCAAATGGGTGGAGAAAATGAACAGATGGTAGAAGCATTTGCTGACTTACTTTTGGCAATTGTGCTGGCTATTATCTTGGTCTATATGGTTATGGCTTCCCAGTTTGAGTCATTAATGCACCCCTTTACTATTATTATGTCCATACCTTTGGCTTTTTCTGGAGGTTTCTTAGGTCTATTTATAACAGGAAGAACCTTGAATGTACCAGCTTTTATAGGGCTTCTGATGCTGGCGGGGATTGTTATTAATAATGGTATCGTGCTGGTGGATTATATCAACATCTTAAGAGGGTCAGGCAAAGAAAGAAGCGAAGCCATCACTATAGCAGGACCTACAAGACTAAGACCTATCCTAATGACAACATTGACAACGGTGTTGGCGATGGTTCCTTTAGCCTTAGGGATAGGAGAAGGAGCAGAAGCTCAAGCACCTATGGCCACCACTGTTATTGGAGGATTGCTGTTATCGACGGTGTTAACCCTATTAGTAACACCGATTATCTACACAATAATGGATGATTTTGCAATATGGGTAAAAAGGAAGATTAAAAGAAAAGGCAAAGAGACTATTACGAATTAAGGCTTGGAGGGGGAGCAATGATAGCAACAATGAAGGAGAAAGAATACTTAATTCTAGAAGCGGCCCTTAAGGCTTTTAAACAGCATGGGTTTTATGAAGCAAAAATTTCTGACATCGCAAAAGAGGCAGGAATAGGGAAAGGCACTGTCTATGAATATTTTGATAGTAAAAAACAATTGTTTGAAAGATCAATTCTATATATAACAGAGCAGTACATTGAAGGTGCAAGAGAAATTATAAAGAAAGAAAAAAAGTTAAAGGAAAAATTAGTGTTACTTGCTGGATATCATGGAAAGTTTGTGGAGAAATATGTTCAAGCTGGAGAATTGATGTTCTCAAAAAATAGTGTTATATCGGAGGAACTGGTTTATAAAATCTTAGAAGCTAAAAATATCCTCTATGGTTTTATTGACGCTTTGATAGAAGAAGGTGTTGATCATGGTGAGCTGAGGGGAGATATAGATAAAAAGATAATGCTTTTGACGCTTTGGGGAGCAATTACAGAAAATTATCAGGAAAAAATCCTCTTCCAAAAGCTTTCAGCAGAAGATGTAGATGCTGACAGCATCATTAATAGTGTTTTTGGAGGAATAGCAGGAAACTATTAAAAGCAATAAAATATCAACAATCCCACAAGATTGTCACTTGTGGGATTGTTAGTTTTACTGATACAAAGTAACCATAGGCGTAAACTTAATGCGATTATTACCAAAATTCTCTTGAATTGTTATTTTACTAACACTAAGCTCCTTCGACTCCGATTTGCTCCACTCAGCATGACAAATTATGGATTAAGTTAACGCTAATGACAAGGTAATTAGTTAAGATAACCAGTGAAATACATTTAGAAACTATGATACAATAGTAACAGAAGATTTATGCATAAGGAGGAAAAAAATCATGAAGGTAAAAAAGGCGATTATACCGGCGGCTGGATTAGGGACAAGGTTTTTGCCGGCCACCAAGGCACAGCCTAAAGAAATGCTGCCTATTGTAGATAAACCCACATTACAATATATTATTGAAGAAGCTGTGGATTCTGGCATAGAAGAAATACTAATTATTACAGGAAGAAATAAAAAGTCTATTGAAGACCACTTTGACAAATCCATCGAGCTGGAACTAGAATTAGAAAAAAAGGGAAAAGATGATTTATTAGAGGAGATAAGGAAGATCTCTGATATGGTAAATATCCACTATATTCGACAAAAAGAACCAAAGGGCTTAGGACATGCTATTCATTGCGCCAAAAGTTTCATAGGGGATGAGCCTTTTGCTGTGCTTCTAGGAGATGACATTGTAGATGCTGAGATACCTTGTCTAAAACAAATGATAGAAGTATATAATGAATATAAGACAACGATCTTAGGGGTACAGCAGGTGCCGATGGAGGATGTAGATAAATACGGTATTGTAGCAGGAAAACATATAGAAGATAGGGTCTATAAAGTAAAGGACTTAGTAGAAAAACCAGCAGTAGAAGAGGCTCCTTCAAATGTAGCCATTTTGGGAAGATATATTATCAGCCCTGAAATATTTGCTGTACTGGAAAATACAGAGCCCGGTAAAGGAGGAGAAATCCAACTAACGGATGCTTTGAAGGTTTTGGCACAAAAAGAAGCGATGTATGCCTACAACTTCAAGGGAAAGAGATATGATGTAGGGGACAAACTAGGCTTTTTACAGGCTACTGTGGAATTTGCATTAAAGAGAGAAGATTTAAAAGAGGAATTTTTTCAGTATCTTACAGAAATTGTTAAGACGGAAAAAAATGATGGCATGGAGGAAATTGCTATTGTAGTAGATGAAGCAATCGGTTAAATAAGGGGAGGACTGCTTAAATATGGTATAGCAGCCCTCCCCGTAGCTTTATCATAGAAAGTATGTTATAATAAGCATGAATTTTGAAGAAAAATAGGATGTGGAGAGGAAAAAATGATACAAAAAATAGTACGAAAGGTAGTACTTTCTTTTTATTTACTGTTCTTTATACTTGTAGTAATTTATGGAAATTTTCTTCGGGGGCCCTATCTTTATCAAAGACCCACCCTTTACTTGTTATTTTATAGCTTGTTAATGAGCGGTGGATTTGTAGGGGTTTTTTATTTGTTGAAGAAGGTAGAGTTTTTGAAGTCTCCAAAGATTTTTATACCATTGCTTTCATTGATTGCCTTTGCTCCAAGATATATATGGGTAAGGCTAATGAATACCGTCCCAGTGTATGATTTCTTAAGATATTATAACTATGCAGCAGCTTTGCTGCAGGGGGACTATGATGCTTATTTAGAAATTCGCAACGTTTTTCCTCATCTATCGGGATATCCGTTGGTACTTTCTTATGTCTACAGACTATTTGGCGATACTGTAGCAGTAGGAAAATGGTTTAATGTATTTTGCTCTGTGGGGACAGCTATCCTTTTATACTTGTTGGTGCGGGAGCTTTTAGGAGATACAGCGGGACAGGCAGCGGGATTGATTTTTGCCCTATACCCAGCGGATATTATGTATATTACGCTGTTGGCATCAGAGCATGTGTTTTTAGTGTTATTTCTATTGTCGATCTATTTATTTATTCATTATACAAAAACAACGTTGACGGGCTGGAAAGTGCTGAGATTGTTATTAGTGGGGCTGGTGATGGGGATTGCTCATATTATTCGGCCAGTATCTTCACTGCTATTTCCCCCTATGCTAGCCTATTTGCTATTTTTTCACGAAATAAAAAAACCTATGGTAAGTTTTTTAAAGGAAAAAGGAAAAGTGGTGGCTATGATCGTTTTAGCTTTTTTCCTGACATTGGGGATGCTAAATCTCATTTATCTTGATACAGTGAAGGTACCCTTAGGGAAAACAGCAGGAGGATTTAACATGTATGTGGGAACAGATCCTGAAAGAACTGGTATGTGGAATCCCACTGCATGGCAGATTATTGAAGAATATGACCATGATTTTTATAGGGTTCATGGAGAAGCTCAAAGGCGGGCTATTGAACGGATAAAAGAAGACCCCACTGGCTTTGTGGCATTGGCGGAACAAAAATTTGCTATTCAGTGGACGACAGATGATTACGCCCTTTACTGGAGCATGTTGGAGGTTTACCCCGATACCGCCTTTAGCCTATGGGTGGAGGAAAACAAAGACACCGTGGACATAGTAGCACAAAGTTATTATATGGGTATAGTGATGCTTGCTCTTTTAGGTGTATGGTATAGCATAAAAAAGAGGAGGGAGTACCCTATCGGCTTAGCTGCTTTGATTGTACTGGTTTTTACAGCTGCCCATGTGCTGATAGAGGTTCAGTCTCGATACCATCATCCAGTAGTGCCCTTCTTTATTTTGACAGCAGCGGCGGCACTAGTGCATGTGACGGGGGCCGGAGATAAAATCGGAAATGGAGGATTACGGGCATGAAGGAAAAACTAGTATCTTTAGTAGTACCTATGTATTGTGAAAATGAAGTAGCTCGGGAATGTTATAAGCGTCTGAAAAAAGTCTTGGCGGAAAATAACATCTCCCATGAAATTCTTTTTATCAATGACGGCAGCAAAGATAATACTTTAAGCATATTAGAAGAAATTGCTAAAGAAGATAAAAAAGTAAAGGTAATCAGCTTTGCTAGAAACTTCGGTCATCAGATCGCTGTAACTGCTGGTATAAAAAAAGCTGCAGGAGATGCAGTCGTGGTGATTGATGCGGACCTTCAAGATCCACCGGAGTTGATTCCTGAGATGCTGTCGTTGTGGCAGCAGGGTTACAGTAAATTCGCCTGAAAGCCCACGGTTTCAATCGTGGGATGAAAGGCGTTTCTTTTAATCTTCTTGTTGCAGTTTCAGTTTAAAACTGATACTATAAATATATGGGACAAGATTATAGAAGAACACAAACAACAGTATCTTTAATAAACTATCATTTTGTTTTCTGTCCAAGGTACAGACGTAAAGTTCTAGTTGGAGAAGTTGAAATAAAATTTAAACAGCTTCTCAATGAGATTTGTAAAGACATTGAAATAGAAATTTTGGCAATAGAATGTGATAAAGACCACTGCCATCTTTTTGTCAATGCACTTCCTCATTTAAGTCCAGCAGACATAATGGCAAAAGTGAAAGGAGTGACTTCTCGATTATTAAGGCAGGAATTTAAACATCTGCGACATTTGCCAAGTCTTTGGACAAGAAGCTATTTTGTATCTACCGCAGGAAATGTATCAAGTGAAACTATAAAACGATATGTTGAAGAACAAAAAACAAGGGGGTGAAACAATGCAGATAACAGTAAAATTTAATATTATTTTGACAAAAGAACAAGTACAACTAATAGAATCTATATCAAAAGAATATATCCATACTGTTAATAGCCTTGTTTCATCTACGCTCCAATCAGAAGAAAGAGTAAAGCTATCATCTAAAGATGTTTTTGCAAATATGCCAAGTGCAGTGAAAAATCAATCTATTAGAGATGCCAAAAGTATCTGTACTAAGTACAAGAAAGCTATCAAGGCTAATTCCAAACTGCCTACTGATAAACAAAAAGTAATCAATGTAGCTACCCTTAAAAAACCTGTCTGTATATGGAATAATCAAAATTATTCACTTAAAGACGGTATTCTTAGTTTTCCCGTTATTATAGATGGGAAATCGCAGCGTATTCAAACTAGAACTATCATGACAGACTATCAGCTAAAACAACTAGAAGGTCATTTGGGAGCATTGCGTATAACTAAGAAAAGCAATAAATATATCGCTCAAATAAGTGTTGAAAAAGTATCTCATATAGTTAAAGGTGATGTTGTAATGGGTGTTGACTTAGGCCTAAAAGTTCCTGCTGTAGCTGTAACCGATTCAGGAAAAACGTTTTTTTTTGGAAACGGTAGGCAAAATAAATACGTCAAACGTAAATATAAAGCGAAACGTAAAAAACTTGGAAAAGCCAAGAAGCTTAAAGTCATTAAAAAGCTTGATGATAAAGAACAACGTTGGATGACAGACCAAGACCACAAAGTAAGTAGAGAAATAATTAATTTTGCAGTAAATAATAATGTTTCTGATATTCGGCTTGAAAAATTAACGAATATCAGAAACACGGCAAGAACAAGCCGTAAAAACGAAAAAAATCTACATACATGGTCATTCTATCGTCTAGCTCAATTCATAGAGTATAAGGCACTATTGAAGGGGATAAAGGTTGAATATGTTGATCCTAAATACACTTCTCAAATATGCCCTGAATGTAAGAAACTAAATAAAGCAAGAGATAGAAAATATAAATGCTCCTGTGGTTTTAAAACACATAGGGATAGAGTAGGTGCTATAAATATAATTAATGCACCTGTAGTAGATGGTAAAAGTCTACTAGCCTAGGGTACTATATGTACTGCTCTAGGAGGGGTAATGGCATACCCTAAGCTTGAGGTCATACTCCGATAGCAGAAATGTACTTCGGTTTAATCACTCAAGAATCCCACTGCTTTAGCTGTGGGAGTGTCAACATGTAGTCTATGGGCAAAGAAAAAAACGCAAAGGCGAAACGTGGTTTAAACTAGCAACTGCAAAATACTTTTATAGATTCTTAAACAAAATGACAGAGGTAGAGATCCCTGTGGATACAGGGGACTTCCGTTTGATGGATCGTAAAGTAGTGGATGTTTTTAACAGCATGCCTGAGAAAAATCGCTTTATCCGGGGTATGATCAGCTGGGTTGGTTTTAAGCAAATAGCACTGTTTTACGAAAGAGAGGAAAGATTTGCTGGAGAAACCAAGTATCCTTTGAAAAAGATGCTGCAGCTAGCCTCCGATGGTATTCTCTCTTTTTCCTTTAAGCCTATTAAATGGATAGAAGCTACAGGGCTGGTGGTGGTAGTACTAGGTACCTTGCTTATGCTTTACAGTGGTATTACCTGGAGCAGAGGTACTGTCAGCAGCATCCCTGGATGGCTCTGGCTGCTGGTTCTTTTAAGTGGCATACACTTATTGGCCCTTGGTATTTTGGGGGAATATATTGTAAGAATCTATGATGAAGCAAGGAAGAGACCTCTTTATACGGTTGAGAAGGAGATTAATATAGAACAAGGTGATGATAAGCATGATAGATAAAATCAAACACTATGCCTCTTATTTGATATTTGGTGTATTAACAACATTAGTAAATCTGGTAATCTATAAGGTGCTGGTAGATATGGGCATACATTATGCTATAAGCACGACGATAGCCTTCGTTGTAGCTGTGATGGTGGCTTTTTATACCAATCGTCGATGGGTGTTTGCCACTACAGGTAAGGGATTGATGAAGGAAATGGTTTTGTTTTTTACTGTGCGGATTGGCACCTACGTTTTTGATCTAGTAGGATTGATTATCTTGATTCAGTTATTCCATATGGATGAATTTATCAGTAAGCTTATTGTAAATGGTGGTGTGGTCCTGTTGAACTATATTTTAAGTAAACGGGTAGTGTTTGCTACAGCCAATACAAGAAAAATAACTTCTTAAGGTTTATACAATGGCTGAAGGTGTTTATTAAGTGTGAAGTAGCAGAGAACGAATAAAAAAGCGATAAAACCCTTGGGGGACAAGTAAGGAGAAATGACATGGGATTTTTTGAAAAATTTCTAGAGTTTATGACGATTGAACTAACAGTACTTTTGACGGCTGCCATGCCTATTATTGAGTTAAGGGGTGCTATACCTGTAGGGATTTCCCTGGGTATGTCTCCATTGCATGCCTTTACCATTAGCTTTATTGGCAGTCTGTTACCGGTGCCGATAATTATTTTTGGTATAAGACCAATTTTTAAGGTGCTGAAACAAACAAAGGTATTCAGAGGGGTTATAGAAAAAATCACAAGAAAAACGATGTTGAGAAGCGGTAAAATTCAAAGATATGGTTTTTGGGGTTTGATTTTATTTGTGGCTATACCATTGCCGGGAACTGGGGTGTGGACAGGAAGCTTAGCCTCCGTGCTTTTAGATATGCGGATCAAGCTGGCCTTCCCTGCCATACTTATAGGAAACCTTATAGCGGGGCTTGCAGTGATGAGCTTAAGTCAGGGTATTGTTAGAACTTTGAACCTGATTAGTGGAATACTTTAAAATGATTCATACACATAAAAAAGTCATCTTTTATAATCACGTCATTAACCTTAACTTAAGCCATAGTTCGTCATCCTGAGGGAAGCAAAGCGAACAAGATCCTTCACTACACTCAGGATGACAGTTCCAGAGAATTTTGGTAATAAGTGTGTTAAGTTAACGCCTATGATAAAGTTAAAAGATGACTTTTTTCTTTTTTGCTTTGCTTAACCACTTGAAGACAGAGAATTTATGAAACCTGTCAAGAGTTCTCGAAGGAGAACCAGATCCCTCAAAGTAGTATCTCCATCCCTTATGTGAGCGGATTCCTCTTGAAGCTGTTTAATTAAACTCGCTTGATGATAACGCTTTTTAAGCGTGGAGGCAGTACTCAAAACGTCAATGACTTTTCCATTGTTTAAATGAAGTGTTGTTTTTGAAAGGTCTAGCTTTTTTACCTCAAAGAAGTTAATGTAGCTAAGAGAAGAGTCATTTTTTACCTTGGGCACTCTGGTTTTAATGGGAAACAGCAATAAGTCTTTACTTAAAGGTAAAGGTAGGTAGTATTTGCAGTTCAATAGTTTTTGTTGTTTTTTTCTAAGCAGTCTTAGGTGGAGGGTATAATAGCTACAAATAGCATGTAAGATTGATTCGATAGAGCGTCTCAATAAAATTTCTTCTCCATTTTGCAGTATTACTGTAGTGACATTCCCTAGATCTTCTTTATATATAGGAAGTAAAGCAGCTATTTTCTCTTTGTTTTTTAAGATTTCTTCAATGGCTTTCAAAAAATCATCTCCTTTTTTGCTGGAAGAAACTAAACTTTACTATGCTGGAACACGATGTTATACTATATATGTTAAAGATATGTTAAGTTCTGATAGTTGTGCCAAGACATGAATTTGCAATAAATTTTAGAGAGGAGGAGAGATCATGGCAAAGGAAGTATTTAATCGATACGAGTTAAAGTATTTGATTAACAACGATGTTTATAAGGACTTATTGGCTGCCCTAAAACCTCACCTTTCTATCGATGCTCATGGAGATCAAGAAGGTTATTACACCATCTCTAATATTTATTATGATACAGAGGATAATTTGTTCCATCAGGAAAAAATGCTAGGACAATCCTTTAGACAAAAGTTAAGGTTGCGCACCTACAATAAAGCCAGCTTAAATGAACAAGCTTTTTTAGAAATTAAACAAAAGCATGATAAGGTTGTAAATAAAAGAAGAACTTTGATCAAGTTGAAGGATGCCTATCATTTTCTAAGTCAAAAGGAGCCTATAAAAAATGTCTTTTCTTTTGAGGTTTCCAATCAACAAATTTTGAAGGAAATAGATTTTTTAAAAAACTTTTATCAACTGGTGCCTAAGATGGTGCTATGCTACGAAAGACAAGCCTTTCAAGTAGAAGAAGATCCCAGCATAAGAATTACCTTTGATAAGAATCTGAGAAAGCGGGAATATAACTTTAGACTTGAAAAGGGCAGCTATGGGGACCTTTTTATGGATCCCAATACCTTTGTCCTAGAGGTAAAGCTAAGTGAGAGGGTACCTTTGTGGCTTGCTAGGATTTTAAGCGAGTATAGTTGCTCTATGCAGAGTTTTTCTAAATACTCCAATAGTCAAAATAATGTTGAAGTAATGTTAAACCAGAAGAGCATCATATAGGGGGTTGGATTATGTTAGACAGTATAAATGATATTTTTATGTTAAATGAAATTGGTACTATCACTACCTTGAGGGAAGTAATCATTACAATTGTAATTAGTTCTCTTTTAGGATTAATGATTTCTTATACCTATACGAAAACCTATAAGGGCAGATTTTATTCTCAAACCTTTGCTCAAACTTTAATTATTGTAGGGATCGTTATTTCCATCATTATTGTTGCCATCGGCAGCAATATCGCCAGAGCCTTCAGTTTGGCAGGAGCTCTATCTATTATACGTTTTAGGAGCACCATAGGAGATCCAAGGGATATAGCCTTTATCTTCTTTGTATTAGGTGCAGGGTTGGCCTCAGGTGCAGGACTTTTTATACCTGCTATTGTTTTTGTTGCTATGCTATGTGCTTTGATCTTTATTTTATACCATTTAGATTATGGGGCAAAAAAAGAAAAACAAAAAATCTTAAAAATTATGGTGCCAGAAAACTTGAATTTTGAAGGACTGTTTGACGATCTTTTGCAGCAGCACCTTAAAGAGTTTTCTCTCATGAGCATAAGAACCACCAACTTAGGTACCATGTTTGAGTTGATGTATTCCATAAAAACCAAAGAAGAGACAGAAGAGAAGGTTTTAATGGACGATATCCGTGCTAGAAATGGTAATCTCAATGTGGTTATTTTATTGGATGAACAGTTACTGGATATATAAAGAGAAAAAAAGGCAGCGAAGCATATCAAGCTTTCGCTGCCTCTTTATTTTATATTCATAGGCGTTAACTTAACACAATTATTAGTAAAATCCTCTTGAACTGTCATCCTGAGGGTAGCGAAGGATCTAGCCCTTTAGATCTGAAACCAAGATCCTTCGTTGTCATTCAGGATGACTGAGCCTTATCATGAACAGAGCCTTTATTTAAAAGAAATTTTCCTTGACAAAGGGAGCTATAGGGTTTAAAATAAATGACAGATACTTTTTCAATTTATCGCTTTAGCATACTAAAGTGATAAATCAATAGAGGGGGAATGGGAAGAAATGAAGTCTAGAAAAGTACTGTTGCCGGAGGGAGTACAGGATTTATTAATTGATGATTGTATTTACCGCAGGCACATTGAAGATAAATTGATGGATAATTTTATAAAGTCGGGATATATGGAGGTAAATACGCCTAGTTTAGAATACTATGATCTTTTTTCTAATGATTATTTAGCCAGCAACGGAGATAAAATGTTTAAGCTGATTGATACCAATGGAGGAATTTTGGTGCTTCGCCCAGACTGCACCATACCTATTGCTAGGATGGTGGCCACAAAGATGAAGGATTTTGTGTATCCTCTAAAGCTATGTTATGTACAAAATGTCTTCCGTATTGATGAAGAACAAGCAGGAAAGAAGAGGGAATTTCGTCAAGCAGGTGTGGAGCTTTTTGGGGTAGCTTCCTATGAAGCAGATGTGGAAGTAATTATTACTGCCATTGAAAGCTTAAAAAATCTAGGATTAAAAAACTTTCAAATTGATATTGGTCAAGTGAAGCTTTTAAGGGGTATTTTACAAAACCTTACAATAGAAGAAAAGGCAAAAATAGGGTTAGAAGAGCATGTAGAAAACAAGAATTTTATTGAATTAGATAAACTGGTAGATACCTTAAATATAGAGGAAGAAATTAAAGGAATTTTAAAGGAGCTTCCAAGACTATTTGGTGAACCAGAAGAGGTTTTAAGAGAAGTAAAAAGACTGCCTTTAGATGCTGGTATGTTGGAGGCCATCGAGGATTTAGAAAAGGTATGTGATGGAATTACAGCCTACGGATTAGAAAAGTACATATCTTTAGATTTAGGCATGGTGACAACAATGAAGTATTACAGCGGCATTATATTTAAAGGCTTTACAAGAGATTTAGGAACGGTTTTATTGAGTGGAGGTCGTTATGATAGGCTTTTAGAAGACTTTGGCATAGACTGTGCGGCTACTGGTTTTGCATTTATCGTTAATAAAATCACAAAGGCATTGAAAATTCAAGAAAATTTGCAGGTGGAAAGAAACCGACATATTTTAGTAGCAGAATCAGAAGTTTGTCTAGTGACAGCTGAAACGGTAGAAAAGCTTAGGGCTGCAGGGCATATAGTGGAGATTTGTTTGTTGAAGAATCCAAAGGATCTGCAGGAGTATGTGCAGCGGAGAAAAATAGATGAAGTGATAAGAATCAATACCAAGGGTGAGATTGAAGTCCTTGAAGATTTAGGGGGATGGTAGTTTTGGAAACAATAAAAATGGCGATTGCTAAAGGAAGATTGGCAAAATATAGTATTGAACTTTTAGAAGGCATTGGCATAGACTGTCAGGTGCTTAAAGAGGACAATAGGAAGCTGATTTTTTCCCTAGCCAGTCATAACATAGAGGTAATTTTACTAAAGGCAGCAGATGTGCCCACCTATGTAGAGCATGGGGCTGTAGATATGGGGATTGTAGGTAAGGATGTATTGATGGAGCAGGAAAAACAATTATACGAGGTAGTAGATTTAAAATTCGGCAATTGCAAGTTTTCAGTAGCGGGGAAGCCCTCCAATGCAAATGGCAAAAAACATCTTAGGGTAGCTACAAAGTATCCTAACGTTACAAAAAAATACTTTACTGAAAAAGGGCAATCGGTGGAGATCATTCGACAAGAAGGATCGGTGGAATTGGCCCCATTGATGGGGTTGTCGGATGTGATCGTAGATATTGTTGAGACAGGAAAAACCTTAAAGGAGAACGGCCTGGTGGTTTTAGAGGATATTGCCAGCATCAGTGCTAGATTGGTTTTAAATAAAGTGAGTTTCAAAACAAAGAAAAAGGAAATTTCCCCAATTATCGATTTGATTACGGAAAAAGTGAACTAGGAGGACTAAGGAATGATAGATATAATCAACGGCAGCAAGGATGAGCTTTTTGCCACCTTAAAGGAAAGAAGTACTGTAGACTTCAAAGATTATCAACCTCAGGTGGATGAGATATTGCAGGGCATACAGGAGAGAGGAGACGAAGCGCTGCTGGAGTATACAAAAAAGTTTGACGGGGCAGTATTTACACCACAACAAATAGCTGTTACGGAGGAAGAGTTTCAAGGAGCTTATGATGAAGTAGCAGAGGGCTTTGTAGCAGCCCTTAGGCTAGCGATTAAAAATATAAGAGAATACCATGAGAAACAAAAGCAGAATTCATGGTTTACCTCCTCAGAAGGAGTTTTTCTAGGTCAGAAGGTAAGCCCTATAGCCAGCGTGGGGATCTATGTACCTGGAGGAACTGCCGCTTATCCTTCTTCTGTATTGATGAATGCTCTGCCGGCTATTGTAGCAGGAGTAAAGCGTATCGTCATGGTGACACCACCAGGAAAAGAAGGTAAATTATCTCCTGGGGTATTGGTGGCAGCTAAGGAGTTAGGAATTAAAGAGGTTTACAAAGTAGGCGGTGCTCAAGCAGTAGGCGCACTGGCCTTTGGTACCCAGAGTATCCCTAAGGTAGATAAGATCGTAGGACCGGGAAATATCTATGTAGCTACGGCAAAAAGAGCTGTCTATGGCTATGTAGATATCGATATGATTGCAGGGCCCAGTGAGATTTTAGTGTTGGCAGATGAATCCGCTAACCCTAGATACGTGGCGGCAGATTTGCTATCTCAGGCAGAGCATGATCCACTGGCATCTTCCTTACTGATCACCACCAGTGAAGTACTAGCAGAAGAAGTTAAAGAAGAAGTTCTTCGACAGACTGCTTTATTGGAAAGAAAAGAGATTATTGAAAAATCTTTAAAAGACTATGGCAAAATCATTTTGGTCAAGAACCTAGAGGAAGCAGTAGCCTTCGCCAACGAAATAGCACCAGAACATTTGGAACTATGCGTAGAAAAGCCTTTTGAAGTGCTAAACAGCATCGAAAATGCAGGAGCCATCTTTTTAGGGCATTATACACCAGAACCTTTAGGGGATTATTTGGCAGGACCAAATCATGTGTTGCCCACCAGTGGGACAGCGAAGTTTTATTCGCCCCTATCGGTAGAGGATTATATGAAAAAGTCTAGTGTCATCTATTACAGCCAAGAGGCTTTGAAGAAGGTAAAAGATGAGGTAATGATATTAGCGGAAGCAGAGGGGTTAACAGCCCACAAAAATTCAATTAAAGTGAGGTATGAAGAAAATGATTAATAATTTAGTAAAGGAAAATATAAAAAGCCTTGTACCTTATGAAGTGAAGGAATGTGAAACTGTAGCAAAGCTGGACGCCAATGAAAACAACAATGTTGATTACCTACTAAATCAAAAAATTGCAAAGGCTTTGATGGGATTAAAGGTCAACCAATATCCTGATAATGATTGCTGTGAATTAAGAAGAATTTTAGGAAAGCAAGTTAGGCTATCCCCACAGCAGTTGATGATTGGCTGTGGCTCTGATCAAATTATCGCACTGATTCTTCAGGCTTTTATAGGAGAAGGGGATAAAATTTTAGTGCATACTCCTACTTTTGGTATGTATAAAATTTCCACACAGATCGTAGGGGGTACGACGATAGAGGTACCTCTAGGGGAGGACTTTGCCTTCGATTATTATAATTTCGTGAAGGTGATGAGAAAAGAAGAGCCAAAGGTAGTATTTTTAACTAATCCCAACAATCCCACAGGGGGAGTGATTCCTAGAGAACAAATCATTAAAATCATAGAGTATTCTAATGGCATTGTAGTGATTGATGAAGCTTATGTAGAGTTTTATGGAGAAACTACAATGGATCTAGTAAACTATTATCCTAACTTGATTGTGTTAAGAACCTTATCCAAAGGTTATGGTCTAGCGGGGGCTAGGGTAGGCTACGCTGCGGCCTCTAAGGAACTGATGGGGATCTTGTACAAGGTAAAGCCTCCTTACAATGTCAGCAACTTAAGCCAACTGGCGGCGAAGGTATGTCTAGAAAATAAGGACGTATTGGATAGGGTTATCCAAGAAATTGTTGCAGAGCGGGACAACATTGCTCTTCAGCTTAGTGAAATACCAGACATAAAGGTATACAAAAGTCATGGAAATTTCCTTCTATGTAGAATAGGGAAGGCCAAGGAAGTGTATCAGTACTTAGCAGAGCACAAAGTATTGGTGAGATACTTTGGAGAAGAAGGTCCATTAAAAGGGTGTATCCGTATCACGATTGGAACCAAGGAAGAAAATCAGCTGGTGATTAAGCTGTTGATGGAGGCACTAGGTGCAACGAAGGAAATAGCAGTGTAGGGGGATAAAAAATGGAGAAGAGGCAAAGTAGCCTAAAGCGGACTACAGCAGAAACAGATATTCATATTAATATAGATATAGATGGGAAAGGTAAAAATTGTATTCGTACAGGAATAGGCTTTTTCGATCATATGCTGCAACAAATTGCTAAACATGGTTTTTTAGATTTAAATATAGAAGCCAAAGGGGATCTAGAAGTAGATTTCCACCATACGGTGGAGGATGTAGGCATATTGCTGGGCCAAAGCATACAGCAGGCTTTAGGAGATAAGAAGGGGATTACCCGCTATGCAACAGTTTTTACCCCTATGGACGAGGCTCTTTCCATGGTGGCTATTGACATTAGCGGTCGCCCTTATCTTCACTACGAGGCAGACTTTGCAGGAGAAATGGTGGGAAGTTTTGAAGTACAATTGGTGGAGGAATTCTTTAGAGCAGTGGCCTTTAATAGTGGCATGACACTGCATGTCAGAAACCTTTACGGAAGAAATAATCATCATATGATAGAGAGCATGTTTAAGGCCTTTGGCAGGGCTTTGGATGCTGCTACTAGATTAGATCCACGGATAGAAGGGGTCATGTCCACCAAGGGACAGTTGTAAATAGATAGGGGTGAAGGAAATGATTGGCATTATTGATTATGGCATGGGAAACTTAAGAAGTGTAGAAAAGGCCTTTGAAAAAATGGGATACAAGGCTTTTGTATCCGATAAGATCGAGGAGCTAAAGGAAGCGAAAGGATTAATCATTCCAGGGGTAGGCGCTTTTTATGATGCCATGAAAAACTTAAAGGAAAAAGGCTTAGAACCTTGGCTATTAAAAGAAGTAGAAAAGGGAAAGCCATTTCTAGGAATATGTTTAGGGATGCAGATTTTGTTTTCCTATGGTTATGAAGTAGAAAAAACAAAAGGCCTAGATATGATTTTAGGGGATATTGTAAAAATTCCTGCCGGTAGAAAGATCCCTCATATGGGGTGGAATCAACTAAACATTACGGAAGACAGTAAAATTTTAAAGGGGATTGAGAGCAATCAATACGTTTATTTTGTACACTCCTATTATGTAAAACCCCATGAAAAGCATGTGGTAAAGGCGGTTACCGATTATGGTATAGATCTGCCAGCAGTAGTAGAGAAGGGAAATATTTATGGACTTCAGTTTCATCCAGAAAAAAGTGGAGATACAGGGTTAAAGATACTAAAGAATTTTGGGGAGTTGATAGGGTGATCATTTATCCAGCGATAGATATTAAAGATGGAAAGTGTGTTAGGTTAACGCAAGGAAAATTTGATGAGGAGAAGGTATACTTTGAAAATCCTCAACAAGTGGCAAAACTATGGCAGCAAAAGGGTGCAGAAATCTTGCATGTGGTTGATCTAGATGGAGCTTTGGAGGGACGGTCTAAAAATCTTTCAGTGATTCAGGAGATTGTCAATTCTGTAAATATTCCTGTGCAACTGGGGGGAGGGATTCGAAGTCTTGAAACAATCAAGGCGTTGATGGCCTTGGGAGTAGATCGTGTGATTATTGGCACCAAGGCGATACAAGATAAAGCAATGCTTAAAGAAGCTGTAGAAGCTTATGGTGATAAAATTATTGTATCTATTGATGCAAAGGATGGTTATGTAGCTATAGACGGGTGGACAAAGACCAGTGAGGTTAGTGCTATAGACTTTGCTTCGGAGATAGAAAAAATAGGGGTAGCGACCATCGTTTATACGGATATTGCTAGGGACGGTATGCTAAAGGGACCTAACTTTGAAGCTATACAGCATTTGCAAAGTCATGTAAAGGTGAATATTATTGCTTCCGGTGGAGTTTCTTCCCTGGAGGACTTAAAGAAGCTATCAGAGATTGGTGTAGCTGGAGCAATTGTAGGAAAGGCCCTTTACGAGGGTAAGGTAGACCTAGAAGAAATAAAGGTGGGATAAGCATATGATTACCAAAAGAATTATACCTTGTCTAGATGTTGATCAGGGCAGGGTAGTAAAAGGTGTAAACTTTGTAAATCTTAGGGACGCCGGTGATCCAGTGGAGGTGGCTAAGGCCTACAATCTACAGGGGGCAGACGAAATTGTGTTTTTAGATATCACTGCTTCCAACGAAGAAAGAAACATTATACTGGAAGTAGTAAAAAAGACTGCGGAGGAGGTTTTTATACCTTTGACAGTTGGTGGGGGAATTCGAAGCGTAGAAGACTTTAGGGAAGTCTTAAAAAGTGGTGCCGATAAAGTCTCCATCAATTCAGCTGCTGTAAAGACCCCCTCCATCGTTACAGAATGTGCAAAACTCTTTGGTTCTCAGGCAGTGGTGGTAGCCATCGATGTTAAGAAACAGCAGAATGGCAGCTACCATGTTTATGTGAAGGGCGGCAGAGAAGATACTGGGCTGGAGGCCGTTGCATGGGCAAAGGAAGTGGAGAGGCTAGGGGCAGGAGAAATCTTGCTTACCAGTATGGATAAAGATGGCACCAAAAGCGGCTATGATTTAGAGATTACTAAAAGTATCAGCGAAGCTGTAAATATACCAGTGATTGCTTCAGGAGGAGCTGGCAGTATGGAGGATTTTTTAGAGGTATTTACCGAAGGCAGCGGAGACGCAGCATTGGCTGCATCTTTGTTTCACTTCAAAGAAGTAGAAATTGGAGAGTTAAAGGATTACTTGAAAAAAAATGGAATTAATATGAGAAGGTAGGGGAATAGGATGGAAGGGCTAAAAAATTTGAAATTTGACGAAAATGGACTTATTCCTGCCATTATTCAGGATGAAAAAAGTAAGGAAGTTTTGATGATGGCTTATATGAATGAAGTATCGTTAAAAAAGACCCTCGAGACAGGGGAAACTTGGTTTTGGAGTCGTAGTCGTGGGGAACTATGGCACAAAGGGGAAACCTCAGGACATATCCAGACAGTAAAAGAAATAAGTTATGATTGTGACGGCGATACGCTGTTGGTGAAGGTAACGCAAGAAGGTGTTGCCTGTCACACTGGGGCAAAGAGCTGTTTTCATAACCCCATTTATATGACAGAATCACAGGAAGTTGTAGGGGCAGAAGTCCTACAAAAACTTTATGGAGTCATTGCGGATCGTAAAGAAAACCCTAAGGAAGGTTCTTATACCAATTATCTCTTTGAAAAAGGCATCGATAAAATATTGAAAAAGGTTGGGGAAGAGACGGCAGAAGTAATCATTGCTGCAAAGAATCCTGATGCAGGGGAACTGATTTATGAGTCCAGCGATTTAATCTACCATCTATTGGTGTTATTAAAGGAAAAAGAGGTTTCACTGGAAAAGATTTTTGAAGAATTAAAGAAGAGATCTAAGTAAGCAAAAGAGACGTACCTTTGCCGGTACGTCTCTCTTGCTTTGACTCTGACGACTACTAAACCTTGGGGAGTTAAGAGTGCGTTTGACTTTTAATCCAGAGTCTGTAGATGATATTATATCATATAAATCTGTTCGATACTATGTCTTAGAAGAATTTATCAACCCAACCCATAACCATAACGACAGCAATACCAAGTGGAACAAGATATTTGATTAAAACATCAAACCATCCACCAAGTTGAATAGCACTCTTATTTCGGGCAACATCTGCTCTAAGCTTCTTAGCAGTATATACATGACCTGCATAGATAGCTGTTAAAAGACCACCTAGCGGTAATAGAATACTTTCTTGAAAGATATCTAATACATCGAAGAAAGGCATTCCAAACATTTGGAAATTTACTTCATTCATACTAATGGTTGCAGGTACACCAAGGATAAAGATTAAGATACCTACAATTAAAGAAGCTTTTTTACGATTCCATCCCTTTTCATCTACTACCCAAGCAACCACCACCTCTAGTAAAGAGATAGCAGAAGTTAGAGCCGCTACTGCCAACAATAGGAAGAAGGCTGCTCCAAAGAAGGTACCTCCAGGCATAGTAGCAAATACACCAGGTAGTGTAATGAAGGCTAAGCCAGCACCAACATTAGGTTCAAAACCAAGGGCAAATACCGCTGGGAAGATAGCAAAACCAGCTAATAAAGCAATACCTGTATCCAAACCAACAACCCAAGCTGCATTGTCAGAGATTTCTTCCTTATCACCTAAGTAACTTCCATAGGTAATCATACAACCCATACCTAAACTTAATGTAAAGAAGGCTTGCCCTACAGCTCCTAAAATAGATTGAGGAGTAAGTTCCTTAAAGTCTGGTGTTAAGTAGAAGGCAATTCCTGCACTTGCACCAGGTAATGTCATAGATCTAACTACTAAAGCTAATAATAATACAAAAAGTGCGGGCATTAAAAACTTAACAGTTCTTTCAATACCTTTAACAACCCCAGCTGCAATAACGCCAAGGGTAAGAATCATAAAAATACCATGCCACATTACTGTAACTCCAGGATTTGTAATATGTCCAACAAAAGTACCTACAAAGTCTGTTCCGGTTCCAAGAGAACCGCCAAGGGTTTTAAAGAAATAAGATAAGGCCCATCCTGCAACAACAGAGTAAAAAGATAAAATAACAAAACCTGCTAATACTCCAAGAGCTCCTGTGATCCACCAAGGAGTTCCTGGTGCTAAATCTTTAAAAGCACCGATAGCATTTTTGTGGGTTTTTTGTCCTAAGGACATTTCAGTAACCATCATAGGATAACCAATTAAAAATATAATGACCAAATAAACAATTACGAAAGCTGCTCCACCATTTGTACCAACAACATAAGGAAATCTCCAAATGTTACCAAGACCTACCGCTGAACCAGCAGCAGCTAAGATAAAAGCTACCCGAGATCCCCACTGTTCTCTTTGCGGGGCATCATTTAGTGTTTTACCTTCATTTGCATTCATATAAATTCTCCCTTCTTTTTAAATTTTTTCCTAACAAGTTTAAATAAAGGAAACTTGTTAAAATTTTTAGAAAATTTAAATTAATTATACTAAGTTATTATACAATGATAATAGGATAGATGCAAGTACTTTTTGAAAACTTTAGCAGGAGAATGGCTTGAAATTTATGGATTTTGTTAATGATTCTTAGTTTTTTTTGAAAGAATCAAAAAAAGTTGGCTAGAGGAATTAATTGGTATGTGTTATGATAAATACGTAATGAAAAGAATGAAAAGACTAACTAAAGGGAATGAACTACTACTAGCACGATGGCTATACTATGAAAAAAATATATTAAGTTGCAATAAAACTTTTACAACTCAGTGTGAGATAGTGGAGTCATGGGGACGGTTCGTCTTTTTTATGTGCATGAGGAACTGTTCCTGTGGCGTAGGGAATGCAACCTATATAGTTTAAAAGAAAGTAAAAATTTTAGAATAGTGAGGGGATAAGAATGAAACTGTTTATTGATACTGCCAATGTAGATGAAATAAAAGAGGTGGCCAGCTGGGGAATCTTAGAAGGGGTGACCACCAATCCTTCCCTGATTGCTAAAGAAGGTAGAATTTTCAAAGAAGTAATAAAAGAAATTACAGAAATTGTAGATGGACCGATTAGTGCAGAGGTTATCAGCTTGAATTCAGAGGAAATGATTCAAGAAGCAGACGAATTGGTAAAGATCCATGAAAATATTGTTATCAAGATACCGATGACAGAAGAAGGTTTAAAAGCAGTGAAGGTTTTAGCGGGCAAGGGAATTAAAACCAATGTTACATTAGTTTTCTCTGCTAATCAGGCTCTGATGGCTGCAAAGGCAGGTGCCACCTATGTCAGTCCTTTTTTAGGAAGGTTAGATGATATCGGACATACAGGAATCGATTTAGTGAAGGAAATTGTTGATATTTTTGATCTCTACTTGATAGAAACAGAAGTGATAGCTGCCAGTATTCGACACACTGCTCATGTTGTTGAGGCAGCAAAGGTAGGTTCTCATATTGCTACCATCCCTTATGGGGTTTTTAAACAAATGATAAAACATCCTTTAACCGACAGTGGAATAGAAAAGTTTTTAAAGGACTGGGAAAAAGCAGCAAAGTAAAAAAGGGTAAAATACCCTTTTTTTTTGTATCCTTAATATACTTGAGAATTTACTTGCATTAGTATATTATATTTATAGCATTACCTTATAAAGTATAACATAATGATATACTTCAAAACATAATAACTGATATAGATACTTACTTTTCATAGGCGTTAACTTAATACAATTATTATCAAAATTCTCTTGACCTGTCATCCTTCACTACGTTTTGCTCCACTCAGGATGACAAATTATGGCTTAAGTTAACGCTAATGACTTACTTTTAAAAGATGAAGGAGGAAATAAAAAGTATGGATAGAAGTTTATCCTTAGAATTAGTAAGAGTAACGGAAGCGGCAGCTCTAGCTTCTGCTTCTTATATGGGCAGAGGTGACAAAGAAGGAGCAGATCAGGCGGCGGTAGATGGCATGAGAAGTACTTTTGCCGGCCTTTCTATTAAAGGTACGGTTGTCATCGGTGAAGGGGAATTGGATGAAGCACCTATGTTATACATAGGTGAAATCGTGGGATGCAGTGAAGAAGAAGAAATGGAAGTGGATATTGCAGTAGATCCCTTAGAAGGTACGAACCTTATTGCTAAAGGCTTACCTAATGCCATTGCAGTAGTAGCTATGGCTCCAAAGGGTTGTCTTCTTCATGCACCAGATACGTATATGGAAAAAATTGCAGTAGGACCTAAGGCGAAGGGAGCTGTAAGTATCAAAGCCTCTATTCGTGAAAATCTTGAGGCTGTAGCAAAAGCTTTGGATAAAAACATCGAAGATGTGACGGTAATGATTCAAGATCGAGAAAGACATGAAAATATGATTAAGGAAGTTCGAGAGGCAGGAGCCCGCATCAAGCTTTTTACCGATGGAGATGTGGCGGCGGCAATGGCTACAGGTTTTGAAGAAACTGGTGTAGATATTATGATGGGTATTGGTGGTGCACCTGAGGGGGTTATCGCTGCTGTAGCACTAAAATGTCTTGGAGGAGATATGCAGGGGATTCTGCATCCTATGAGTGAAGAGGAAGTTCAGCGGTGTAGTGAGCTGGGGCTGACAGAAGAAGACGTCAAAAAGGTTCTGACCCTGGAGGACTTAGTTAGCAGCGATGATTGTTTTTTTGCTGCTACTGGTATTACACAAGGAGACCTGCTGAAGGGTGTGTTGTATTTAGGTAATAATAGAGCTCAAACACATTCGGTGGTGATGAGGGGAGCAACAGGAACCATAAGATTTATAGAGGCTATTCATCGGTTGGATAAAAATGATACGATTATTCAGATGATGAAAAAACATGCCAATTTTACAAAGAAGTCATAAACGTTAACTTAATACAATTATTCCCAAAATTCTCTCAAACTGTCATCCTGAGCGTAGTGAAGGATCTTGAAATAACCAGGAACTTTGCTAATTCTAAGATCCTTCGGCTACGCCTTGCTCCGCTTAAGATGACAAATTATGGTTTAGATTAACGCTAATGATTAAAGAAGGAAAAGTAAAAAAGGAGGGGAAAGTATGGATCGTAACTTAGCCTTGGATTTGGTCAGGGTTACAGAAGCAGCAGCTCTGGGGGCTGCAAAGCATATGGGTAGAGGAGATAAAATTGCTGCTGATCAGGCCGGCGTAGACGGAATGAGGAAGATGTTTGATAACTTAGATATTGATGGTGTGGTAGTAATTGGTGAAGGAGAAATGGATGAAGCACCTATGCTGTATATCGGAGAAGAAGTGGGAAAACGGGGGGCAGACTGTATTAAGGTAGATATTGCAGTGGATCCAGTAGAGGGAACGAACTCTGTAGCAAAGGGGCTGCCTAATGCCATTGCGGTAGTAGCTATGGGACCTAGGGGCTCTTTACTAAACGCTCCAGATATGTATATGGATAAGATTGCGGTAGGTCCTAAGGCTGCTAATCGGGTACATATAGATGCACCTATTCATGAAAACCTAAAGGCAACAGCAGAGGCTTTAAATAAGAGTATTACCGATTTAACTGTGACGATGCTGGATCGACCAAGACATGAAGAAATCATAAGACAATGTCGTGAAGCAGGCACCCGGATTAAGCTTTTTAAGGATGGTGACGTGGCAGCGGCGTTGGCAACTTGTTTTGAATATACTGGTGTAGATATTATGTTGGGCAGTGGAGGTGCACCAGAGGGAGTTATTGCTGCTGCGGGTCTAAAGTGCTTAGGGGGACAGTTTCAAGGAAAGCTGTTAGCCTATGAAGAGGAAGAAAGACAAAGATGTATAAAAATGGGTGTGGATGTTAATAAAGTACTATATATGGAGGATTTAGTAAAGGGAGATGAAGTGTACTTTGCTGCCACAGGTATTTCTGATGGGGAGCTGTTAAGAGGTGTTACGTATAAAGGAAATAATATAGTAAAAACTCATTCCGTTGTAATGCGATCAAAAACAGGAACCATACGCTTTATTGAAGCGATTCATAAATTGGCAAAAAAGCCCAAATATGCTTATTAATAGATTGTAAAAACACTTAAATTGACGCTAATAATTGACAGTTATAGTAAAACGTGATAGCATATTTTAGAAATGATATGGTGTGGAGGGAAAAGATGAAGTTTTTTGTCTCCACACTATTGATGGATTGGAGGTGTTATATTGGACAATACTGAGCTACAAGAGATGAAGTTGTCAGAGCTTCGAGAAGAAGCTAAAAAGCTAGGAATTAAAAATTTTGCAAAATATAAAAAGGCGGAACTAATAGACTTGTTAATAGAAGAAAAGGAAAAAAACAAAGTTATTCCCATAGATGCTACTAAAGGAAATAAAACGACAGAATTACCTCAGCATCTTTCAGATGAAATCCCTGAGGGGGAAGAGATGAACATTGCAGAAGGTATATTAGAGATTCACCAGGACGGTTATGGATTTTTACGAAGGGAAAATTACCTCTCGAGTGATGGTGATATATATATATCGCCTTCGCAAATTAGAAGGTTTAACATGAGAACAGGAGATAAAATCTCCGGTATAACAAGACCTCCTAAAAGCGGAGAAAAGTTTAAAGCTCTTCTTTATGTGAAAAACATTAATGGATTAAATCCAGAATCTGCTATTCAAAGACCAAACTTTGAAGATCTTACCCCTATTTATCCCCAAGAACGAATTAATTTAGAAAGCGATACAAAAGAATTATCTACGCGATTAATCGACTTAATTGCCCCTATTGGTAAGGGACAAAGAGGGATTATTGTGGCCCCTCCAAAAGTAGGGAAAACCATTTTGCTACAGAAAATCGCTAACAGCGTTTCTATTAATTACCCGCAAATTGAGATTATTGTACTATTAATTGATGAACGACCTGAGGAAGTGACAGATATGCAGCGCTCTATTAAAGGAGAAGTTGTTTATTCTACTTTCGATGAACTTCCAAGTCATCATATTAAAGTAGCAGAGATGGTATTGAATCGTGCCCAAAGATTAGTAGAACATGGTAAGGACGTATTGATTTTATTGGATAGTATCACTAGGCTGGCAAGAGCCTATAACCTCACCATTCCTCCTACAGGAAGAACCTTATCAGGAGGGTTAGATCCAGGAGCTCTTCATAAACCTAAAAGATTTTTTGGTGCTGCTAGAAATTTGGAAGAAGGAGGCAGCCTTACAATCATAGCTACTGCTTTGATTGAAACAGGAAGTAGGATGGACGATGTAATTTTTGAGGAATTTAAGGGTACCGGCAACATGGAACTTCACTTAGATCGTAAGTTATCAGAAAAAAGAATATTTCCGGCTGTTGATATTAATAAGTCTGGCACTAGAAGGGAAGAATTACTACTAAGTCAGACGGAGATGGAGGCTATTTGGAGTATTAGGAGGGCTATGAGCAGCAATCCTGTACAAGAGGTAACGGAAAAAATTGTAAACTCCTTGATAGAAACCAAGAAAAACAACGATTTTGTAGAGTTAATTAGAAAAAAGATCTAAATAAATATCTCTTGTCACCAAAAAAGTTATATGCTATAATGTAGTAGTTGTATTGCTGAAAGTTATGAACCTATTGTTAACTACTTATAATAATAACAAGCTCATAATGATTTTAACATAAGTTTTTTACGGAAAGAGGTGAAGGTGATGAAGAAGGATATCCATCCAGAGTATAATGAAATAGATGTTTTTTGCGTATGCGGAAACAGTTTCAAAACAAAATCAACTAAAAAGGAAATTAGAGTTGAAATTTGCTCAGAGTGCCATCCTTTCTACTCAGGAAAGCAAAAAGCAGTAGAAAAAGGTGGACGTGTAGAAAAGTTCAAGAAAAAATTTGGTATGTAAGTTTCCTAATAGAAGCAGAAATCCATCAAGGTTAGAAGGAACCCTTTCTAACCTTGATTTTTTTATGAATGTGCACTTCTTAAAGTTAAATTTTAATATACACGATTTTAGGAGATGAGATCATGGTAGATATTACAGAGTACTCCAAGTGGGGCAGCATAGAAGTGATTGTAGGGCCAATGTATGCTGGAAAAACGGAAGAACTTATTAGAAGAGTAAATAGAGCCCAAATAGCCGACTTAAAAGTACTTGTCTTCAAACCAGTCATAGACAGCCGTTACTCTAAAGATAAGGTCACCTCCCATAATGGTAAACAAATAGAATGTCAGGTAGTAGAAAATCCTCAAGAAATTTTAGATTACATAGCTAAGGAAGATTTTGATGTTCTGGCTATAGACGAAGTACAATTTTTTGGAGAAGAAATTATAAATATTTGTCAAGAAACAGCTGATAAAGGGAAAAGAGTAATTGTTTCAGGATTAGACATGGATTTTAGAGGTGAGCCCTTCAGCGTTGCGCCAAATCTCATGGCCGTCGGGGAGTATGTTACCAAGTTAACTGCTATTTGTAAAGTATGCAAAATGCCTGCTACCAGAACCCAAAGACTGGTAGATGGACGACCTGCAAGGTATACTGACCCTATCATCATGGTAGGGGCAAAGGAAAGTTACGAAGCTAGGTGTAGAAAGTGTCATGAAGTAGTAGAGTGAGGGGGAATTTTTTCATGTCTAACGCTCTAATGATTATTGGACTATGTGGGATCGTATTGGGATTTCTTTCTCCAATATTTCGCGTAATTAGTAAAAAACCAAGACGATCTAAGGGATGGATGATTTTTTTTGTTCTCTCTTTTTTGATTTTTATTTTAGGTGTCATTCTAGGGTTATAACAAATCTAAAGCGGGTGCTTACAGTATATTACTGAAATGCACCCGCTTTATTGATAATAGAATCGGAAGTAACTATGCCAATCCTTTTGTAACTTTGGTGGATCATTATTTGTCATTATTCGGTTATCAACGCCTCTCTACTTTAGTTTTTTAACGCAATTGATAAAGATTTTAAATATACAATTAAGAAGATAAGGTACAGCTTTTCTTGTTGACTGGTAGGGAGCTACCGGATTCTATTATATTGTATATATACGTAGAAGAGGGGATGTTTAAACACATATTTTTAAAAAATTCTAATTTTTTTCACATTACATGGTTTTTATTATCCTAGATGATCTAATTTTTATAGTTTGATAAATTGGTTAGCAAAGTTCAAGAAGGTATCTGGATGTCTTAACTCAGATCTTACTCCGCTGTTTTTATGGAAATCTGCCTCCCATTTTTCTAAGTTATTTACTAATTTTAATGCATCTTGGAATACAGGCAGACTGATGCTAATAGATTTTCTGTTGAGTAGAGGGTCAAGTTCAGGATGGTTTTTTGAAATTCTATATAAGACCAACACCCCTTGGTAGACTACCTTTGGCTCATCAGTGGATTCAATCATTTTCATAATATCTGGTATATATTTTCTTACCATGTCTATATCTTGGGGAATGGTAGAAAGAGCTTGGAAGCCATATTGTCTATAAATACTCTCTTCTGTTTCCTTCAAAATTTCAACAATATAGGGAAAAAATTCTCCCATACCCAAATTTTTCACAGCACGAAAATAACTATTTACAGCAGGGCTTTTTTCTGTCATAGCTTTTTTCAAGGCTTCTAACAGTTCACCAGCAGTCTCATGCATAGAATCATCAATCTTTGTATTCAAAAAAGTATTTTCCATTTTTAAAAACCTCCTTTCCATCTTATTTTACCCTTGCACTGATGAAATAATCTTAGAAAAATTTTTCGTTTTTTTAAACTTTTTGGACATAAAGGTATAGGCATAGTAAATTTTAGATAGATAGTATATAATAAAGTAGTAAATAAAATTCTAAGGTATACTCAAAAATTTCTACGAATAAAGTAAGGAATAATAAGATTCTGTATTATCGCAGGATTTTACCTATGTTAAGGATCCTGCTTAGCAAGAATGTTACACTAGAATCATTAGCATTAACTTAAGCCATAATTTGTCATCCTGAGAGAAGTCGAAGGACTTTAGTATTAGCAAAATGACAGTTCCAGAGAATTTTGATAATAATTGTGTTAAGTTAATGTCTATGATACTAGAACTAAATATCTTGAATTAGAAAGGAATTTAAGCTTATGGGAGAAGTTCGACGAACCAGTATAGGGGGGCAAGCCCTAATAGAAGGTGTAATGATGCGAGGACCCAAAGAAGTAGCTATCGTTGTAAGAACACCAGATCAACAACTAACGGTGAAAAAACAGGCGGTTAGCGGCATCGTATCAAAGTATAAACTAAATAAAATTCCTCTATTGCGGGGGGCGGTGGCTTTGATTGACTCTATGGTCTTGGGAATGAGATCTCTAACCTATTCTGCTGAAATGATAGAAGAAGGCATAGAGGATGAAGAACCGGGCAAATTTGAAAAATTTATGGAGAAGGTTTTTAAAGATAAAGCTGGGGATGTATTATTATATATATCGGTTGCAATAGCTATTATGATGTCCATTGGTATCTTTATCATTGTGCCCACTTTTATTGCTAGTTTTTTAGGGAAATATATTAGCAGTAACTTTGCCTTGAATTTAGTAGAGGGAGTTGTTAGGTTGACTATGTTTCTGACCTATATTGTACTCATCTCTAGGATCAAAGATATCCAACGGGTTTTTCAGTATCATGGTGCAGAACACAAGGCAATCTATTGTTATGAACATGGAGAAGAGTTAACTGTAGAAAATACTCGTAAATATACAACACTGCATCCAAGGTGCGGCACCAGCTTTTTATTTATTGTTATGATGGTAAGTATTATCTTGTTTTCCACCGTTGGATGGCCTAATCCTTTAGTTAGGGCGCTAACAAGACTAGCCTTAATGCCGGTGGTAGCAGGGATTTCCTATGAAATCATCAAATTTGGGGGAAGAAGCAATGCTCCTATCATGAAGTTGGTCAACTATCCGGGATTGATGATGCAAAAACTTACTACTTTAGAGCCAGATGATGGGCAACTAGAGGTGGCGATAGAAGCTTTGAAAAACGTACTGGTAGATAACGAAGAAGAAACAAAGTGGTAAAGAGCAATATATTTGATTTTCTGTTAAAGTTGAGAGAAGCTGCACAAGGAGGAAAAGTTATTGATTACAGCAGTTGAAATTTTAAGAGAAGCAGTAGAAAAATTAAAGGCAGCCGATATTGACACACCTCAGTTGGATGCTGAGGTGATTTTGTGTAACCTGCTGCAAGTAGATAGAGTAAAAATTCATATCTATCCAGAAATGGAGATTTCCCAGGAAATTTGTCGCAGATTTTGGATAGATGTTGAAAAAAGACTAAAGCATATGCCGGTGCAGTATATTGTTCACCACCAAGAATTTATGGGATTAGACCTTTGGGTAGAGGAAGGAGTACTTATACCTAGGGGGGATACGGAAATTCTTGTGGAGAAGGTTTTAGAACTATATAAGAAGGACTTCTTTTCTCAAGCCGTTAGGATGATTGAATTAGGTATAGGAAGTGGAGCTATTTCCGTAAGTATAGGTAAGTATATAGAAAAGTGCGAAATTTATGCAGTGGATATCTCTAAAAAAGCATTAGATATAGCAGAAAAAAATATTCTTAAACATCAGATGGATAAAAAAATTACTCTATTGGAGGGGGATCTGTTTCAACCTTTAAAAGAGAAAAACTTAGAGGAAAGCTTTGAATTTATCGTATCAAATCCCCCATACATTCCTAAAGCCATTATATCGACTTTGTCTGAAGAGGTGAAAGACTATGAACCCTCTGTAGCACTGGAGGGGGGAGCGGATGGATTGAATTTTTACCGGAAGATTGTTGATGAATCCCCGGAATTTTTAAGAAAGAACGGATGGTTGGTGCTTGAGATTGGCTATGACCAAGGAGAAAAGCTGAAAAAGATGATGGCAAAGAAAAGGTTTCGGGATATAGAGGTCATTCAGGATTTGGCTGGGTTGGATAGAGTAGTTATCGGTAGAAAACCGAAAAATGCATAGTAGTTTTACAGAAATTATGATATAATATACAGTTGGTAGTTTTAATGGAGACAAACGGAGCCAAGGGAATTCCCTGTGACGTAGCATAATAAATGGTATTAGGTTAATAATTAAAGTTAATGAATATACGAGGTGAAAATATGTTGCAAAAACTTGATTTTTTACAGGAAAAGTATGAAGATTTGAGTGTGAAAATTGGTGACCCTGAAGTAATTAATAACCAAAACTTATGGAAAAAGTTGGTAAAGGAACATTCAGAGTTAGAGCCTATTGTAGAAAAATATAAGGAACTAACCACATCAGAAGAAGCGTTAAAGGAAGCTAAAGAGATTCTTTATGATAAATCCGCTGATGAAGAGTTAAGAGAAATGGCTAAAATGGAGATGGATGAGCTAGGGGATAAGGTAGAAGAATTGAAGGAAGAAATAAAAATTCTTCTATTACCAAAAGATCCAAATGATGAGAAAAATGTTATTGTTGAAATCCGTGCAGGTACAGGTGGAGATGAGGCAGGATTATTTGCTGCCGACCTGTTTAGAATGTATACGAGATATAGTGAAAGAATCGGTTGGAAAGTGGAAATGATGAGTTTGAACGAAACTGGTGTTGGAGGGTACAAAGAGGTCATTTTTATGATCAAAGGAAAAGGTGCCTACTCTAAACTGAAGTATGAAAGTGGTGCCCATAGAGTTCAAAGGATACCAGCTACTGAGTCTGGAGGAAGAATTCATACTTCTGCTGCTACAGTGGCGGTCTTGCCAGAAGTAGACGATGTAGAATTCCAAATCAATGCTAATGATTTAAGAGTAGATGTTTTCAGATCCTCTGGATGTGGAGGACAAAGTGTTAATACAACAGACTCTGCTGTAAGAATTACTCATTTACCAACAGGCTTGGTGGTTTCTTGTCAAGATGAAAAGTCTCAGCTAAAAAACAAAGAAAAAGCTTTAAAAATTTTGAAGGCAAGACTTCAAGATAAAGCGATTCAAGAGCAACAAGATGAGATTGCACAAAATAGAAAAAGTCAGGTGGGGTCTGGGGACAGAAGTGAGCGTATTCGAACCTATAACTTTCCTCAAGGCAGGGTAACGGACCATAGAATCAATGTCACCTTATATAAATTAGACGGATTTTTGGACGGAGATATTAATGAAATGATCGATGCTTTGGTAACTTCTGATCAAGCGGAGAAACTAAAGGCGGTAGAACAATAAAATTCCATATATTTCCTTGAGGATTTTGTCAGTATGTGATATGCTTTTTTAAATAACAATATTAATGATGGGGTGTGGAAGATTTGGATGGGAATGTAGATGTTAAGGAAATGTTTCACTTAATTATCACAAGGTTAGATGACATTCAAAACGACCAGCGGGAAATGAAGCAAGAAATAGGTAGTATGAAGCAAGAAATAGGCAGTATGAAGCAAGAAATGGGCAGTATCAAGCAAGAAATAGGCAGTATGAAGCAAGAAATAGGCAGTATCAAGCAAGAAATAGGTAGTATCAAGCATGAAATGGGTAGTATGAAGCAAGAAATGGGCAGTATCAAGCATGAAATAAAAGGTATAAAGCAACGACTTACAAGAATAGAAGAAACCCAAGAAACCATTAAGAGTTATATTTTTAATGTGGACAATACCTTAAAAAATTGCGAAAAGGATCATAAATTTATAGAACAGTTAAGGAAAATTGCAAACGAGTAGATGAAAAAGCTGATGGATAATGATTACCATCGGCTTTTCTATGCTTTGTTAGATAGTCAAGCTATATTTTTCCCCTTCAAAGAATATATATTTAAAGTAATTTAAAATGGTTTAAGGGGGAGAATACATTGAGTGGTCTGGTGCAAACTACTTTTATTGGTTTTATGGTGGGGGTATTGGGAACTGGCATAGGTGGATCGATGGCTTTTTTGATGCGAAACCCTACAAAGCGGTTTTTAAGTGCTGTTATAGGACTCTCAAGTGGTCTGATGGTGGCGATTGTGACCTTTGAGCTGATTCCTGAAGCCTTTGATATTGGCGGGGTGCTGCCGACTGCTGCGGGAATAGCTTTAGGAGCTTTTACGGCATCTTACATAGATATGTTTATTTCTCGGCTATGGAGAAAAAGCTTTGGGACAAAACAAGGTTATATAAAGACAGCGATTCTTTTAGGTATTGGCATTGCTTTGCATAATTTTCCAGAGGGATTAGCCATCGGCTCTGGCTTTTCTGCCCAAACGAGATTGGGGGTAGGCTTGGCGATTGTTATTGCTCTTCATAATATGCCAGAGGGATTGGCGATGGTGACACCTATGAAGGTGGGGGGATATTCCAGCACAAAAGCTTTTTTACTGACGCTGCTGGCGGGTGCTCCTATGGGGTTAGGGGCTTTTGTAGGAGTGTTGATTGGAGAATATGCCTACGACTTTATTGGTGTATGCCTTGCCTTTGCAGGGGGAACAATGCTATATATAACCTTTGGTGAATTAATTCCTAGAGCCAAGGACCTTCACAGTGGAAGAATATCCACGATTTTTTCCATCTTGGGCTTTATCGGAGGGATAATTATCTCGAAAACATTTTAGTTTTAGTTGTTAATTTATAGCACTTTGGTATAAAATAAGAAAAAGCAAACGCCTTTATTTAAGATAAAGGTGATCTTCGGAAGGTGGTTAATCATGTTCCAAATACTTTCTTGGATAATAAGGTATATATTTATTATCCTTATTTACTACTTTATTTATCATATTATAAAACTAATCTATCTAGATATAAAGCATATCAATAACAAACAAAAGAAACATTTTAATAGTCCCTACTTGAAGTTGGTAAATCGTAAGGAAAGCCTTGGATTTGAAGTCCAAGAGTTTTATGACTTGAAGGATGTCCTTACCATAGGCAGAAGAAAGGATACTGATATCCAGCTTCTGGACAAGTTTATTTCTTCACAGCATGCGAAGATCACAGTAGATGAAGGAGAGTATTTCTTGGAGGACTTAGGCAGTATTAATGGTACTTATTTAAATGGAACCCAGATACAGGACGCTGTCAAGCTTAAAACCGGGGATAGAATTGGTTTGGGGCAGGTTGAGTTTTTGTTTGTAAAAGAGGTGGACTAGATGAGACCTATTACGATTTTGGTGATGATGAATACTTTGTTATTTGGATTATTATATTTATTGGTGGAGCCTTTGGACCCTTCTATTTTAATGGCAGGAGCTATGCTGACGTTATTGATTATTATATCCTATATCATTATTATAAAGGGACATATGGGAGATCAATATTTGTTCTTAATCATATCCACTTTATCTAGTTTAGGGGTAATTATGATCTATAGATTAGATCCTGTTTTTGGCTTTAGACAGATTACTTGGTATGCGGTAGGAGTAATTCTTTATTTCCTTAGCTATGTAATTTTCCGATGGGTGAAAAAATGGGATACTTACCTATATCTTTATATTGGTTTTGGCATTACATTGTTTATTTTGACCTTTGTTCTGGGAACCACAGTGAAGGGAGCCACCAACTGGATTCGGATAGGAGGCTTTACCTTTCAGCCGGCAGAAATTATTAAGTTAAGCTTTATTTTCTTTATAGCCGCTTACTTTACTTATCCAGAAAAGTTGAAAAATGTTTATTATTTTTTGGGGATTGCTTATGTACACATCATTTTCCTGGTGCTACAGAGGGATATGGGTATGGCGATGTTGTTTTACGGAATTTTTGTTAGTATCTTTTACGTTTTTTGTAAAGATAACAAATTACTATTATGTAATTTAGGTGCTTCTATCCTTATTGTTATCTTTGGCTACTTTACCATGACTCATGTTCAAGTTCGTTTTGAAGCATGGCTAAATCCATGGCGTGATATTGCTGGCAGAGGTTATCAGATTACCCAATCTCTTTTTGCTATCGGTACAGGAGGTTTTTTTGGCACAGGCTTAGGTATGGGAAATCCTGACTATATTCCAGAGGTGCATACAGACTTTATATTTTCTGCTATTTGTGAAGAAATGGGAACTTTTGGAGGTATTGCAGTGGTACTACTGTATTTTATCTTGATTTATAGGGCCTTCAAGATTACCTTGGTGATTCCCAATCCCTTTAAAAAGATATTAGCATTAGGAATCACCTTGACCTATAGTTATCAAACCTTTATGATTATTGGTGGAGTAATTAAGCTAATACCTTTGACAGGGATTACGGTGCCCTTTATTAGTTATGGGGGAAGTGCCTTGATTTCTGCATTTATAGCCTTTGGGATATTACAGGCATTATCGAAAAGATCGCTAGAGGTAGAGGAGTTGTTAGATGTTGGAGAATAATAAAAGAATAGTACATCTAATCATAATCACCAGCTTTTTATTTCTAAGTATTATCGGCTATTTAACCTACTTTCAAATTTTTAGAGCTGCCGACGTCATAGACAATCCCTACAACAAAAGGCAGTGGGCTCGTGAAGATAATACACTTCGTGGAATTATTTACGACAGAAGAGGTGTGGCGTTGGCACAGACAGAAATTGTTAATGAAAGACCTGTAAGAAGATACCCCTTCGATCAACTCTATAGTCACATCATAGGTTATAGCTACAGGCAATATGGACGATCTGGCATAGAAGCCTTTTATAATCAACAGTTGATGGCCCTTACCAACGACAGTCCTGTTACCCGTATTCGTGAACAACTGGCAGGAGAAATGGTGAAGGGGAATAACCTTTTGCTGACTATAGACCATGAAGTGCAGAAGACCGCAGAAAGACTCCTAAGGGGGAAAACTGGTTCAGCTGTAGTCATCGACCCCACCACAGGTGAAATCCTTGCAATGGTTAGCAAACCTGATTTTAATCCAAACACTTTAGTCGATGATTGGGGAAACTTGGTGAACGATGAAGGGAGTCCTTTGCTGAACAGAAGCACAGGGGGGCTATATCCTCCAGGGTCTACGTATAAAACTGTAATTACAGCAGCGATTTTAGAAAATCCCCATATCCTAGATGAGCACTATGATTGTACTGGAAGTATCACTATAGATGGTTATACCCTATCGGACTATGGAAATACAGCTCATGGTAGATTAGATTTAACCGAGTCTCTAGTGGTTTCTTGTAATACCAACTTTGCTAGAATGGCAGTAGATTTGGGAGAAGCTAGGATTACAGAAATAGCAAGAAGATTTTTTATGGAAAAATCCATACCAAGTGATATTCCCATCAGGCAAAGCAGGTTTCCTTACGAGGGTGGGATTCCTACCACTGATTTAGCAGCTGTAGGTATAGGGCAAGGAAAATTATTGGTAACACCCCTACACATGGCCCTGATTGCAGGAACTTTTGCTAACAATGGGGTAATGATGGAGCCCTATATTATAGAAGAAATACAATCGGCGGAAGGACGAACAGTGGAGAGGAAAAATCCACATCGGCATGAGATTGTTTCACATGAAATTGCTGCACAGGTAAGGGATATGATGATAGCCGCTGTTGCTAGAGGAACTGGAAGAAGAGCGGCCATTTCAGGAACCACTGTAGGAGGAAAGACAGGAACTGCTGAAAATGCCACTGGAAGAAGTCATGCATGGTTTATAGGCTTTGCCACTAGAGGGGAAAGACAAGTAGCAGTGGCGGTAATTTTGGAAAGCTCAGGGGAAACTGGAGGGACGGCGGCAGCTCCCCTTGCGAGAGAGATGATGCAGGAGGCTTTACGAAGGAGTGACTAAATTTGAAAAACACTATGATCATAGAAATAGACCTTGAAAATATAGCAGAAGAGGAAATGAGAAAAGCTGCGGAAATTTTAAAAAAAAATGGTACTGTGGCATTTCCTACTGAAACGGTTTATGGTTTGGGAGCAAATGCTCTGAGTCAGGAGGCTGTAGAGAAAATATTCCAGGCAAAGGGGAGGCCTTCTGATAATCCTTTAATTGTACATATAGCAAAAGTCGAAGATATAAAATCTTTAGTAAAACAAGTTCCAATGGAAGCTGAAGCGGTCATGAGGGCTTTTTGGCCAGGACCTCTCACGATTGTATTGGAAAAAACAGAAATCTTACCAGAGAGTATTACGGCGGGACTATCAACGGTTGCTATAAGAATGCCTGCCCATCCTATAGCAGCTAAGCTAATAGAAATGGCGGAGGTGCCAGTAGCGGCTCCTAGTGCCAATATCTCTGGGAGGCCTAGCCCTACCACGGGAAAGCATGTATTAGAGGATTTAAAAGGAAGAGTAGACGCCATTATTATAGGGGGAAGTTGTGAAGTAGGAGTAGAATCCACTGTGCTGGATATGACAGGAGGAGTCCCTACAATCCTTCGTCCTGGAGGGATCACCCGAGAAATGCTCTTAAAAGTACTGGACAGGGTGGAGGTAGATACCGCTCTAAAAGGAGAAGAAGGGGCAGTACCTAAATCTCCGGGTATGAAATACACTCACTATGCCCCTAAGGCTCAAGTCTATATTGTCAAGGGTGAAGAAGAAGGAGTTTCTAAAAAGATAAAGCAATTGGCAAATGAATATAAGCAGCAGGGAAAAGAAGTAGGAATTATTTGTTTTGATGAAACCCGCCGGTACTATGATAAAGAAGTTTTAAAGTCTATGGGGAGTCGCAATGAGCTAAAAACAGTAGCTGCTAATCTTTTTAAAGTACTGCGGGCGTTTGATGAAACTAAGGTGGAGGTTATTTTAGCAGAGGCGGTGGAGGAAGTAGAATTAGGACAAGCCATTATGAACCGCCTTACTAAGGCTGCAGGCTATAGAGTGATTTATGTATAAGGGAGGTGCAGAAAAAAGATGAAGACAATTCTATTTGTTTGTACCGGTAACACCTGTCGTAGTAGTATGGCAGAAGCACTGTTGAAAGATCTATTAGAAAAATACGGTTTAGAAAATGTAAGGGTTTTATCCGCTGGAACTGCTGCGGTGAAGGGGGATAGGGCTTCAAGAGCATCTGTGGAGATTATGAGGGAAAGGGATCTCTGTCTTCAAGAACATAGAGCAAGACCCTTAACAAAGGCATTGATTGAAGAAGCAGATTTGATCTTAACTATGACGGCAAATCACAAAAAAACTGTTCTAGACATGCTTCCAGAAGCAAGAGAAAAAGTTTATACCTTAAAGGAATATGTTAACGGCGGAGAAAAGATGGAGGATGTGTTGGATGCTATTAACAGGGTTTATCAAAAAATAGAGGAAAAAAAACAACGATTTTTAATGGAAAACCACAAAAAGCTGAAGGTGTTAAAGGAAAAGCGAGAAGAACTCCTGCGGGAGTTGAAGACTGTTGAACAACAAGTGATAAAGATCGAAGGAGAATTTCAGGAAACAATCGCAGAGGAAGAAGATCGACTGATTCAGTTAAAGGGACAAGTTCCAGATCTAGACATTGTAGATCCCTTCGGACAGCCTATGGAGGTCTACCGCAGTAGTGCTCAGGAGATTGAAGAGCATTTAAAAAAATTATTAAAAAAAATAAGCAACAAATAGAGGGAATTTGATAAACATAGCGAATACTATACTGGTTAAACTATTATATAAATCCAGGTTTCAGGAGGTGCTAAAGTACTTTTTGAACAGGTTTAAGCATAGATAGGGGTGAAAGTATGAAAATAGCTATAGGTAGTGATCATGGAGGGTTTTCCTTAAAGGAAATCATTAAAGAGCATTTACAGCAAAAATCTATAGAATTTAAAGATTTTGGTACCGACTCAGAAGCCTCCTGCGATTATTCTGAATTTGCTGAAGCTGTAGGAGAAGCAGTGGTGTCGGGGATTTATGATAGAGGCATTATAATATGTGGTACAGGTATAGGTATCTCTATTGCTGCCAATAAAATTCCAGGTGTCCGATGTGCTGTAGTAGGAGACTGCTTTTCTGCTAAAGCAACAAGACAACACAATGATACAAACATCTTGGCACTTGGAGCAAGGGTAGTTGGCTCAGGTCTAGCACTAGAAATTGTCGATACATGGCTAGGTACAGAGTTTGAAGGTGGAAGACATCAGCAAAGAATTGATAAAATTACCGAGATTGAAAAAAAATATTGTAGATAAAGAAAGAGATCACTGAAAAATCATTTAAAAAAGGAGGAATTTTGATGGGTAAAGTAATTACAATAGATCATCCATTAATTCAACATAAACTAACTTTAATAAGGGATAAAAATACAGGCTCTAAAGACTTTAGGGATTTGGTTAAGGAAGTATCGCTGCTGATGGGTTATGAGGTTACGAGGGATCTTCCACTAGAGGAAATAGAAATAGAAACGCCGGTTTGCACTACGAAGTCAAAGGTGATTTCAGGTAAAAAGCTAGGTATTATTCCTATCCTAAGAGCAGGATTAGGTATGGTGGATGGGATACTACAGTTGATACCAGCGGCAAAGGTGGGTCACGTAGGTCTGTACAGAGATCCAGAAACCCTAGAGCCAGTAGAGTATTACTGTAAACTTCCTTCTGATGTGGAGGAAAGAGATCTTATTGTATTAGATCCGATGTTAGCTACTGGAGGTTCTGCTAATGCAGCTATTCAATTCCTTAAAAATAGAGGAGCTACCAATATTAAATTAGTATGTCTGATTGCTTCACCCGAGGGAGTTAAAGTTATACAAAAACATCATGATGATGTAGATATTTATGTAGCATCTATCGATGAGAAATTAAATGATCATGCCTACATTGTACCAGGGTTAGGGGATGCAGGAGATCGATTGTTTGGAACAAAGTAGGAAACTGGGGCTCTGCAAACAAAATACGATGGACAGTAACAACAGAGGACCACAGGTCCTCCCTACTATTGATAAACTAACTGTAGGGAGGACCTGTGGTCTTCTATCATTACAGGGACAAAGCCCCCGTTTCAACGGGTCAATAACGTAGGGACTCAACGATTAATAACATAGGGGCGATCTTTGGTCGCCAGCTTTTAAAATTTTTATAACAAAATGAAACAAATTCCCTGATTATGTCGTCTAATAAAAATAAGGACATATATAAACAATAACCCTGTTGGTCTACTGGCAAGACCACCTTCTCAAAGTCAAGAAGGCAGGCCACTAAAGAAACAGGCGACCACAGGTCGCCCCTACAGGGACAAAGACCCGCTCCAATCCCAACGGATTAATAAATGTAGTGGCTCCTACAGAGGCAAAGCACCCCATGATTGTATTGGACCTACGACTATGTAGGGGCGACCTGTGATCGGCTTGGTCATGTAGGGCAATCTGTAGTTGCCAACTACAGGGACAAAGACCCGCTCCAATCCTAACGGATTAATAAATGTAGTGGCTCCTACAAAGGCAAAGCACCCCATGATTGTATTGGACCTACGACTATGTAGGGGCGACCTGTGGTCGGCTTGGTCATGTAGGGCAATCTGTAGTTGCCAACTACAGGGACAAAGACCCGCTCCAATCCCAACGGATTAATAAATGTAGTGGCTCCCACAGAGGCAAGGCACCCCATGATTGTATTGGACCTACGACTATGTAGGGGCGACCTGTGATCGCCTGGTCATGTAGGATAATCTGTAGTAGTCAGCCGCCAGCATAGGTAAAACATGTTATTTACAACAATCCCTTGTATTAAGCAGAAAAAAGTATTATAATGTGGAGTTGTGTAACAAATATTACATTTTTATTACATTTGATTTCAAAATAACAGATTTATGGTATGATAGAAGCAATGAAGAGGCTGAGGGAAAAGGAGTTGTGAAAAATGCGTCCGTCTTGGGATGAGTACTATATGGAGATGGCAGAGGTAGCCAAAAAACGCTCTACCTGCAACCGTAGGCAAGTAGGAGCAGTGATTGTCAAGGATCAAAGAATTTTAGCAAGCGGCTACAACGGAGCCCCCAGCGGATTACCCCATTGCAGTGAAACCGGATGTATTCGACAAAAGTTAAATGTTCCCTCTGGTGAAAGGCACGAACTTTGTAGAGGGTTGCATGCAGAACAAAATGCTATTATTCAAGCGGCTCTTCATGGTGTACCTATTGAAGGAAGTGCAATTTATGTCACCCATAAGCCTTGTGTTATTTGTACGAAAATGATGATCAATGCAGGTATTAAGAAGCTGATCTATCAAGGAGATTATCCTGATTCTTTATCAGAGGAAATGTTAAAAGAAGCCGGTATCCTTGTGGAAAAGTATACGAAGGACAAAGAAAGCTAAAGAATGGAGTGGAAAAATGGATAGTTATATTTTGGCATTTCTTATAGCAGGGTTTACTTCTTATATGTTAACCCCTTATGCAAAAAAGTTCGCACACAAAATAGGAGCTATTGATGTTCCAAAGGACAATAGAAGAGTGCACAAAAAGCCTATTCCTAGATTAGGAGGACTAGCTATCTATATTGCCTTTGTAGCTTCTGCCTTTATGATGACAATAATGAAGAGCAATCTTCTACATATAGATCGGCAGTTCGTAGGGATTATGATAGGTGCCACCATCATTGTCTTGGTGGGGATTGTAGATGATTCTAAGCAGATTTCAGCCAAATATAAACTCTTAGGACAAATTATAGCAGCCTTGGTCGTTGTATATAGTGGTGTGCGCATCGAGTTTATTACGAATATACTAAATCAGCCCACAGGGATGACGTGGTTAGAAAAATCTGCTATTCCAGTAACTGTATTCTGGATTGTAGGAATTACCAATACTGTAAATTTGATTGACGGTTTAGATGGTCTAGCGGCAGGGATTTCCTCGATAGCGGCTCTTTCTCTAGCCTATGTAGCTTATCTAAGCGGGCAAACAGAAGTAATGGTACTATTGATTATTTTAGCAGGATCTCTTTTAGGGTTTTTACCCTATAACTTTAATCCAGCAGAAATTTTCATGGGGGATACAGGGTCTTTGCTGGTAGGTTTTATTTTGGCTACCATCTCTATTGAAGGATTGATAAAAAGTGCCACCACCATTGCTGTAGCCATTCCAGTACTTGCACTAGGGATTCCGATTTTTGATACAACCTTTGCCATCGTAAGAAGGTTGATGAACGGCAGACCTATTATGGAGGCCGATAAAGGACATCTTCATCATCGACTTTTAGATCAAGGCTTAAGTCAAAAACAAACAGTGTTAGTATTATACTTTATTAGCATGTTGTTGGGTGCCAGTGCGATTGTGATTGCTGATACCACAAGAGCAGTTGCATATCTCGTGATAGCTAGCGTATCTGTGGTGATTTTTTTAGGAGCCCTTCGAATAGGTTTGATAAAAAAGCCCCAAGAAAGAAAAGCAAACTCATAAAAAATTTAAAAGTTGTAATAATAAGTTGGGGACACACAAAAGCTATGGTGTCCCCTTTTATACGCTGTCGTGGAAACTAGAGATTTTCAGGAATTTATCCCTATATTTGCCTTGCAAATTAGAGAAATTAAGGTATACTTAATAGAGAAAAGACAGTACAAGTCTGCTGGAAAGGAAGAAGGTTATGAATAAACTAAAGGTGATGACGATTTTTGGTACTCGACCAGAGGCCATCAAGATGGCTCCCTTAGTAAGAAAGCTGCAGGAAGCAGAGGGAATTCAATCTGTACTTTGTGTTACAGCTCAGCACAGGGAAATGTTAGATATGGTATTAGATTTATTCCAGTTGAAACCAGATTATGATTTAGACATTATGCAGCATGGTCAGACCATATCCGATATTACAGTGAAGGTTTTAAAGGGTGTAGAGGCGGTATTACAAGAAGTGAAGCCTGATATTGTACTAGTCCACGGAGATACCACCACAACCTTTGTGGGAAGTCTAGCAGCCTTTTATCAACAAATTGCTGTGGGACATGTAGAGGCAGGTTTAAGAAGCGGTAATATTTACTCCCCTTATCCAGAGGAAATGAATAGAAAGCTTACTGGACATTTGGCGCAGCTTCACTTTGCTCCAACAGAAGGAAACTACAAAAATTTAATCAAAGAAGGTATAGGGGAAGAAAAAATCTTTATTACTGGAAACACCGTGATAGATGCTTTACTACAGGTGGTAAAAGAGGACTATGTATTTGATAATCCCCTGCTGAATAAAATTGATTATCACAACAAAAAAGTCCTAGTCATGACATGTCATCGCAGAGAAAATTGGGGAGAACCTATGGAAAATATCTTTAAAGCAGTGGTGGAAATCACTGAAAAGCATAGGGAGGTAGAAGTGATCTTTCCAGTACATCTAAACCCTAATATTAGAAACTTAGCAAAAAATATTATGGGAGATACTAAGGCGATACACCTAATTGAACCCCTTGATTATGAACCCTTTGCCAACCTCCTCAATAAAGCACACCTTATTTTGACGGATTCAGGAGGGATTCAGGAGGAAGCACCAGCTTTAGGTAAGCCTATTTTAGTTTTAAGAACAGAGACTGAAAGACCGGAGGCGGTAGAGGCAGGTACTGTTAAGGTGGTAGGAGTAGAAAAACAACGAATCGTGGAGGAAGTAAGTAAGTTATTGTCGAACTCCTCGGAGTATCTGCAGATGGAAGCTGCTGTAAACCCTTATGGAGATGGCAGGGCTTGTGAAAGAATCGTTAAAGCATTAAAGGACTATTTTAAACTTTCTTAAGTAATTTCCTAATAAAACCATAGAAGTCTAGAAGGAATTTTCGGGCTAAATATAGAAATAATCACTTAGGCTCAAAAAACTTTTCAGCCGATTGTTAAGCATTTATCAAGAAGTGACGAGCTTAACATAAAAAATATGGAAGTTTTTTAAAACAACATCTTTTCATGTGAAAAGTTTGTGATATAATAAGTAATTATATCCATGCATAAACTTTCAACAGAGATGTATTTTGTAGAAAACTTAGCAAATGAAGTCGAAAAATTGTGAGGCGAAAAAATGTCGACGCAAAAGGGAAAAGGAAATCTACTAGAAAATCTTGCGCTTATAAGCCAAGTAGGTATATCCATGATCGTACCTATAATTGGAGGTCTTTATGCAGGCAGATGGATAGACACTAAGATAGGGACACAGCCGATATTTTTATTTATCTTTATTGTGATGGGGGTAGGGGCTGCTTTTGTCAACCTCTTTAAAATTACAACGAAGGATGTCAAAAAGAACAAAAGGAAGTGATGGCATGGACGGTATATGGGATACGCAGTTGAAAATTATCAAAGGTGTCCTAATAGTAAATGGGATCATAGGAGCTGTAGCAGTTTTTATAGCGAAGCCTCCAATGCCTTTTCTAACAGGATTAGTGTTTGGCACCATCATTGCCTTACTTAACTTTAGACTACTTTCTCTTACACTAAATAAGGCAGTGAAAATGCAACCTCATCAGGCGAGAGCCTATGCTGCATCTAGGTATATCCTTCGCTATATTATCATAGGGATGGTTTTATACATATCAGTCAAAGCGGAACATATTCATGCACTGGGAACGATTGCCGGTATAATCACATTGAAATTTGTTGTACTGCAAAAAGAATTGTTTAATAATAAACAATATTTTAAAAATATATTCAAAAGAAAGGAGGCAGAATAAATGGAGTTTGGCCCAAAAGTCTTGTTTGAACTTCCCTTTTTAGGTGGGATTCCTATCACAGAAACTGTAGTCAACACATGGATCATCATGATTGTGCTTACAGTGTTTGCCGTCATTGGCGGCAAAGGTTTTAAAAAGATACCTAAAGGGAAACAAAATGTCGTAGAAGTCATAGTAGATGCTATCAACAATCTGACAATGCAGACGATGGGGAAAGACAAAAAAGCTTTTGCTAGCTATATGGGAAGCTTGTTCTTTCTATTATTGTTTGCCAACCTATTAGGTCTTTTAGGACTCAGACCCCCGACAGCTGATATGAACACAACCTTTGCACTAGCTATTTTAACATTCATCATCATTCACAGTTCTGGGGTAAAAAGAAAGGGTCTTGGTTACTTTAAAGGATTTTTAGAACCTTTTCCTTTATTGTTACCAATGAACATTATCTCAGAAATAGCTACACCAATATCTCTTTCTTTCCGTCTGTTTGGTAACATTGTAGGCGGACTGATCATTATGTCCTTGCTGTATGGCGGCTTAATAGGCATTAGTAGTATGGTGGGATTAGGAGCATTCCCAATCTTCCAAGCTGGGATTCCAGTGGTGTTTCATCTGTACTTTGATGTTTTTGCAGGTGTACTGCAAACCTTTATCTTCATGATGTTATCAATGGTATTTATTTCAATCGCAATGGATTAATGTGCTTTGCCACCTAAGGGAGGTGAAACTTTGGAAAACACAAACTTTATTATGATGTTTTTAGAATGGCTGATGTCTTTTGATCGCAGGGCCATCATCTTAGCAGCTTCTGCTATAGGTGCAGGACTTGCAATGATTGCAGGTATTGGTCCAGGGGTAGGGCAAGGCTATGCTGCCGGTAAGGGAGCAGAAGCCGTAAGCTATAACCCTAAAAGCTCAAAGCAAGCTACAATGATTATGCTGCTGGGGGCAGCGGTGGCGGAAACTTCGGGGATCTTATCTCTAGTTATTGCTCTAATTATGTTGTTTGCTAACCCATTAGTAAACCTACAAGGATCAGCGATTGTTGTTGCAGCCTCAGCCATTGGTGCAGGACTTTCTATGATCGCAGGTATTGGACCTGGTATAGGTCAAGGTTATGCTGCAGGTAAAGGAACTGAAATGGTAGGAAAAAGACCTAGACATCAATCTGCTGTTGTAAGAGCTATGTTTTTAGGTCAGGCGGTAGCTCAGACCACTGGTATTTATGCTATGATCATAGCATTAGTGCTGATGTTTGCTAACCCGCTTATAGGATTGCTTTAAGATTACATTTAGAGGTTTGACGCAATTACGATTGTATACTGTATAGTAAATTATGGGGTGAGAATCAAAAGTTTTTAAAAGTTTTGAGGGGTTATTTATTTGACGGTTTATTTAAATTTTAAATCTAAAAAATTATTATTTTTGAAGGAGGAATTTACATTATGGAACCAATTACAGGTAGAGCATTAGTATTAGCAGCTTCAGCTATAGGAGCAGGATTAGCGATGATCGCAGGTATCGGACCTGGTATAGGTCAGGGGTATGCCGCTGGTAAAGGTGCAGAAGGGGTAGGAAGACAACCAGAAGCTCAAGCAGATATCGTTAGAACAATGTTACTAGGTGCAGCGGTTGCGGAAACAACTGGTATCTACGGATTAATTATTGCTTTAATCCTATTATTTGCAAATCCACTGATCAACCTATTGTAGTGAAAAGAGGTTTTTCAACCTCTCAAGCCATAGAAAGGAGGCAATAAACGATGCAACAAGGATTAGTGGAATTTGGATGGACCTTTATTTTCCAGATAGTGAATACACTTATTATATTTTTAGTCCTTAGACGTTTCTTATTTAAGCCTACAACGGAATTTATGGAAAATAGAACAAAAAGTATAGAGGATGCCATCGAAGAGGCAACCACAAAAAATAAAGAAGCAGAAGAAATCAAGGCACAATATGAAGTAAAGTTAGATAATATCAAAGACGAAAGAAACCAAATCATCAAGGAAGCTACAAAGCGTGCTGATGAAAAAGGCGATGAGATTATCAAGGCTGCTCAAGCAGAGGCTCAAAAAATTATAGAAAAAGGGCAACAAGACATTCAAAGAGAAAAACAAAAGACATTAAACGAATTAAAAGATCAAATCTCTACATTGGCGATTATGGCAGCTTCTAAGGTGATCGAAGAAGAGTTAAATGAAAAGGCTCACAAAAAGATGATCGAACAATTTATTAAAGAGGTAGGGGAAACACAATGGCAGAACTAATAGCAAAAAAATATGCCAAGGCCCTATTTGAAGTTGCTCAAGAAGATAATACGCTTCAGCCTATTAGAGAAGAATTAGCTTTTATTCAAGCAGCATTAGAGGAGAATCAAGATTTTAAAAAATTACTACATACTCCCTTAATTACGTCTAATGAGAAGAAGGAAATTGTTAAAAACGTTTTCAAAGAAAAAGTAAGCACTGAAATGCTGAACTTTCTTTATATTCTTGTAGATAAGGGAAGAGCTAATCATTTCGAAGAGATTGTAAAAGAATTTAACATGATGGCGGACGCTTCTAAAAATATGGTGGAGGCTGTTGCAGTAACAGCAATACCCCTTAATAAGGAAAGATTGCAAAAATTGCAGGTGCAGCTTTCCATGGCTTCAGGTAAAAATGTTAAATTAAACAATGAAGTAGATGAAAATGTGATTGGTGGTGTCCTCATAAAGATGGGGGACAAGGTAATAGATGGAACATTAAAAAGTCGACTTGGACATTTGAAGCAGCAGTTGTCGCAAGTTATATTATAGGAATAGGGGTGATAGTCAGATGAATCTCAGACCTGAAGAGATAAGCTCGGTAATTAAAGAGCAAATTAAAAGATACGAAAACAAACTTGAGATGAAGGACGTTGGAACTGTTATTCAGGTTGGTGATGGGATAGCAAGGATTCATGGTCTAGAAAAATGTATGGCTGGAGAACTTTTACAGTTTCCTGGTGAAGTTTACGGAATGACACTTAACCTAGAGGAAGACAACGTAGGATGCGTTCTTTTAGGTTCAGATGATAATATCAAAGAGGGTGACATGGTAAAGCGTACCGAAAGAATTGTAGAGGTACCTGTAGGAGATGCCCTTCTAGGTCGTGTTGTAAACGCTTTAGGTCAGCCAATAGATGGAAAAGGTCCTATCAACACCGATAAGTATAGAGACGTTGAGAGAGTAGCTCCTGGTATTATTGCTAGAAAATCTGTACACGAACCACTACAAACAGGAATCAAGGCGATTGACTCTATGATTCCTATCGGTAGAGGACAAAGGGAGTTAATTATCGGCGATAGACAGACAGGAAAGACTGCTATTGCTATTGATACGATTATTAATCAAAAAAATACGGATGTAATCTGTATTTATGTAGCTATTGGTCAGAAAAAATCTACCGTAGCACAAATTCAAAGTACTTTAGAAAAAAATGGTGCGATGGATTATACCATTATCGTATCAGCTACTGCCAGTGAGTTGGCACCATTACAATACCTTGCTCCTTATGCTGGATGTGCAATGGGAGAAGAATTTATGGAAAATGGCAAACATGTATTGATTATCTATGATGATTTATCAAAGCATGCGGTGGCTTATCGTGCCATGTCTCTGTTATTAAGACGTCCTCCAGGTCGTGAGGCTTATCCTGGAGATGTATTCTACCTTCATAGTAGATTATTGGAAAGAGCGGCAAAGCTAAGCGATGAAAGAGGCGCTGGTTCATTGACAGCCCTTCCGCTGATTGAAACACAAGCAGGAGACGTTTCTGCTTATATTCCAACCAACGTTATCTCAATTACAGATGGACAGATCTTCCTAGAGTCAGAATTATTCTACTCTGGTGTTCGTCCTGCGGTAAATGCTGGTATCTCTGTATCAAGGGTTGGTGGTAACGCACAAATCAAAGCCATGAAGCAGGTTGCAGGAAAGCTTCGTCTTGAATTGGCACAATATAGAGAGTTGGCGGCTTTTGCACAGTTTGGTTCTGAACTAGATAAAGAAACTCAAGCAAGATTAGCACAAGGGGAAAGGATTGTTGAAGTATTAAAACAACCACAGTACCGCCCAGTGCCAGTAGAAAACCAAGTTATGATGATTTATGCTGTAACCAACAAATACCTTGCTGATATCGAGGTAGAACAAGTAGGCGAATTTGAAAAACAATTCCTAGAGTTTGTCAATGGTCAGTATGCGGAAATCGGTAAAACCATTGTAGAAACTGGTAAGTTAGAGGGTCCTACAGAAGAGAAGCTAAAGGCAGCGCTAGAGGAGTTCAAGAAGAAGTTTAAGGCCCAATAGTCGGGAGGTGATACATTGGCTGGACTAGGAATGCGGGATATAAAAAGACGTATTAAGAGTGTTAATAGTACAAAGCAAATTACAAAGGCAATGGAGTTAGTTTCTTCAGCAAAGTTAAGAAAAGCTAGAGAAAGCTTGGAAAAAACCAAACCCTATTTTAACACCATAGGAAGAACGGTTGAAGAAATAATCTCCTCCACCAGAGGAATAAGACACGACTTTCTAAAACAAAGAGAAGTGAAAAAGACAGCTTATATTGTCATAACGGCTGATAGGGGTCTGTGTGGTGGATACAATACCAATGTAATGAAGGCTACTGTAAATCATATGGAGACAAAAGAAAATAAATCAGTGATTGTCATCGGACAGAAGGGTAGAGACTTCTTTAGAAAAAGAGGATATGACTTGGATGGAGAGTTCACCCATATTTCAGAAAATCCTACTTTTACAGATGCGCAAAGTATAGGCAACCTAGCAACTGAGTTATACAAACAAGAATTAGTAGATGAAGTTTATTTAGTATATACGGAATTTTTAAGTACCATTAACCAAAAACCAAAGGTTGCAAAGTTATTGCCTATAGAATTATCAGCGGAAGAGATACAGGCGAAGGATGCCAAGCCTAAAGAGGATGAGGAGTTTATGGCCTATGAACCATCTCCAGAGGCGGTACTAAGCTACTTAATTCCTAAATATATCGAAAGTATGATCTATGGCGCCTTAGTAGAGTCTGCTACCAGTGAGCAGGGAGCTAGAAGGGTTGCTATGGAAAGTGCTACTGACAATGCTACAGAGATGATTGGAGATTTACAGTTACAATACAATCGTGCAAGACAGGCCTCCATCACACAAGAAATTTCAGAGATTGTTGGGGGAGCAGAAGCAATAAAATAAAAGAAAAATACGGGATTTTACAAGAGAATATAGTTTTTAATTTCTTATGACAGGGAGGTAACAGAATGCCTGAAGCAAATGTAGGTAAACTGGTACAAATCATTGGACCAGTTGTAGATATAAAGTTCAGCAGTGACAACCTACCGGCCCTATTAAACGCTATTGTAATAGAGGGTAAAGACCACAAGGTTACAGTAGAAGTAGCACAGCATATTGGGGATGATACTGTAAGATGCGTTGCCATGAGCTCTACCGAAGGATTGGTAAGAGGTATGGATGCCAAAGATACAGGAGCTCCAATTACTGTACCGGTAGGAAAGGCAACATTAGGTAGAATATTTAACGTGCTAGGAGAAGTGGTGGATGAAAAAGAAGGTGTAAAATCTGATTTCCATTCTCCGATTCACCGTGCAGCGCCTAGTTTTGAAGAGCAAGAAGCATCAACAGAGATTCTAGAGACAGGAATCAAAGTTGTTGACTTGATCGCTCCCTATGCAAAGGGTGGAAAAATCGGTCTTTTTGGTGGTGCTGGGGTTGGTAAAACAGTATTGATTATGGAGTTAATCAACAACATCGCAAAAGAACACGGTGGACTTTCTGTATTTGCAGGGGTTGGTGAGAGAACAAGAGAAGGTAACGACCTTTATCATGAAATGATTGAATCAGGCGTTATTGATAAAACTACACTTGTATACGGTCAGATGAATGAGCCGCCAGGAGCTAGAATGAGGGTTGGACTTACAGGACTTACCATGGCGGAATACTTCAGAGATCAAGAAGGCCAAGACGTACTTTTATTTATAGACAACATCTTCCGATTTACACAAGCTGGTAGTGAGGTTTCTGCGTTACTAGGCCGTATGCCAAGTGCCGTTGGTTATCAGCCTACACTAGCAACGGAGATGGGGGCATTACAGGAGCGTATTACTTCTACTAAGAAGGGATCTATTACATCAGTACAGGCGGTATATGTACCTGCCGATGACTTGACAGACCCCGCTCCAGCTACAACCTTTGCCCACTTAGATGCAACAACAGTACTTTCTCGACAAATTGCTGAGTTAGGTATCTATCCAGCGGTGGATCCATTGGACTCCAACTCAAGAATTCTTGACCCTGCTGTTGTAGGACAAGAACATTATGAAGTTGCCCGTGGGGTGCAGGCAGTACTACAAAGATATAAGGAACTTCAAGATATTATTGCGATTCTTGGTATGGACGAACTTTCTGATGAAGATAAACTTACAGTTTCTCGTGCTAGAAAGATCCAACGTTTCTTATCACAACCTTTCCATGTAGCAGAACAGTTTACAGGAATGGCTGGAAAATATGTTCCAATAAAAGAAACCATTAGAGGATTTAAAGAGATTATAGAAGGCAAGCATGATGCTTTACCAGAATCAGCTTTCCTATTTGTAGGAGCTATAGAGGAAGCAATCGAGAAAGCAAAAAGAAGTGAATAAGGGAAGTAGGTGATAAAATGGCTTCCAAGTTTCATCTAGATATTGTAACCCCCGATAGAATATTCTACGACGATGAAGTAGAAATGGCAGTGGTAAGAACCTCTGAAGGGGACCTCGGAATTATGAATGATCATATTTCTACGGTGGCGCCTATAAAAATCGGGAAGATGAAAATAAAGACAGACGGCAATGTCAAAGAGGCTGCTATTGCTGGTGGATTTGTAAAGATCGAACAAGGAAAAACGACGATCATTGTTGATTCAGCAGAATGGCCAGAAGAAATTGACATAAAAAGAGCAGAAGAAGCAAAGCAAAGAGCTGAAAAACGATTGGGTGGCAATCGTGAAAATATCGACCTTATAAGAGCAGAGATTGCTTTAAGAAAGGCCATCAATAGACTAGAAATAGTACAAAGTTCTAAACATAGATAAAAACAAAGCAGGGTAAATCCTGCTTTGTTTTTTTAATGGACAATAATATCAAAAGGTGATTCTTCTTCCACTTCTTCTTCAATAGCAATATACATTTTGATGGGAAGACTAACAATCATTTGATAGGGCTCTCGAATCCAACCCATATCTGCATGAATAGACAAGGGAGAAATTTCATCTGGTAGCCTGTGAAGTCTCACATACCCATCCTTTGTTTCTAACCTGCCAGTATATTCTACATCGTTTATGGTAAAAGGAAACTCGATAAATTCAGACTCTTCATGCTCTTCTAATGGAAAACGATGGATTACTTCCCCATCTAGATATACAACAATCGTTTTACCATTTTCTCCAGAAGTTAAAAGTCTTGGTATGGCAAAAATAGATGCAATACTTAATATAAAAACCATAATGATCAATACAAGATCTGCTTTTGTCATGATTTTCATGGTAAACAAACCTCCATTCAACCAGAGTCTACATAATTTCATAAATTTTATTATATACTATTTTATGCGACTTTACAAATCCAATTAAAGCAAGGCGTATAATCAATCGTAAATCATGGAAAATTAAAAGTAATAACAGTAAAAGAAGCAGAACCACAGGAACCGTCCCCGTGGCGTATCCAGACTGCGTTAGAATTGTCACCCTGAGCGTAGCGAATGGGTCTTAAATGTCTAAGATATAAGATTCTTCACTACGTTCAGAATGACAAAAAACCGAATAAGGTGAATTTTGAGCGGAGCCATGGCGTAGCGGTGTACAAATAAATAAAAACAGGTGGTGAAAAGCATGTCAGAAAAAACCGACTTAGAAAGAACTATAGAGTATGCCTTAAACGGTGTGCCAGAAATCAAGGCAAAGGAAAAAAGAAAATGGCTAGGAGAATTTAGAGAAAGAGTTGTTTTAGGCTTAACCATAGAGGAAGCAAAAAAGATAGAAGCTATCAATGTAGTAAAAGAAGGGTTGAAGGATTCTGCGGCAGAAATGCTGATTGTCAACAACAATATCCCTATGGAAACCGCTGGTAAGTACATGAAGTTAGCCAAGGAAATGAATAAAGAATACAAGTCTGTGGCTACAGAAGCCCAAGAGGCGATGGGGGTAGTATTGGCAAGTCGTAGTGCTGTAGATCGAGAAGATGTTACACCAGTAATCAAAGAACTACCAGAAAAATTTCATCATGTTAAACATAAAGAATTATGCAGCAAATGTTATGAAGAGTTACAGCACTTGTCTCCAGAGGCAGCGAAGGAGTTTAAAAAGCTCTCTTTTGTGGATAAAGTAATCGGCTTATATTGTGGTGCCTGTGGATGGCAAGAAGATGGCGGACCACTTATGTAAGAGCGTCAAAGAAAAAATATAAAAAACTGTATATCCCCTTTTTTTTCTGTCAATAATTAAACTACAAAGGGAAGAGAGTAAGTTAGAGTACAGATGTTTTTCGTCCCCCTTTAACATCATACTTAAACACTTAGGTCTCTTCTCTTTTTTTATGAAAATTTACGAAAGTTTAATATAGAAAGGAAGGAAACCATGAAAAAATTTTATAAAACCGCAATGATACTTATATTTTTTCTAAGCTTTTTTTACATAGCTTCTGCCTTTACTGGGGTGGAAAAAAATCATGCACCTTCTAATGAAACTATCATAACATTTATTAAGAACAGTGAAGCAGATATACTAGAAGCAAATGTCACTACAACGCTAGAAGTGTTAGATACATTTTGGAATGAAGAAGAGGTCATGAAGATCAAGAAGGATTTGAAAGAGGAACTAGGGCTTCAGGAAAAAACAGAGGAAGTTTTATATGAGGAAAATTTACTATTTATGAATGATCAGTTTGCAGAAAGCGACAGCCTATTTATTCATCAACTGCTAGATGATGATACGAATCAAGTGATTGGAAGTGCTAAAAATCAAGATGGAGATTTTATTACCTTTAAAATTTATTCCACAAAGGTCTTTGAAGAAAAATCCTCGTATATTATTATTGACATCATACAAAATAAAAGGTATAAAGATATAGTGGAGAAAAGTAATCAAAGTCAAGTAATACTACGAAAATATGGAGAAACAGTTGAAACTACCATGAATTTTGTGGGAACCTATGATAAAAAGTTGTCGAAAATAGAAGGAAAAAGCAAAATAGATGCCATGATCCATTCCGTAAAGGGTAGAAAAGTCGAAGAAGTTGTGGAAGAGTCTTATATAAGTACTACCATCTATACACCCCTCATCCCGCAAACAATACAGTATGGCGATAAAGTGGTAAACCTTCATTTAGCAATGCGATATAACGATCACGAGGGGAAAACTTATTTATATGTTGCTAATCCTTTGATTACCCTGACCTATTAACCAAATTGTATTTTGGCAGCTATGGAAAGTGAGGAGTAAATATTGGCAAAAATAGTCGTTGAAAAAAGTCAACCATTAAAAGGTACGGTCCGAATCAGCGGAGCGAAAAATTCTGTACTGCCTATTTTAGCAGCATCTCTGTTGGCAACAGAAAAGTGTTTATTAGAAGATGTACCTCCTTTAAGAGATGTAGATGTTATCTGCGAGGTGTTAGCTACTTTAGGAGCCGATATAAAAAGATTAAATAGAGAACAAATCGAAATAAGAGCACATAAAATTGATGATTTCGAAGCACCCTACGAGTTGATCAGAAAAATGAGAGCTTCTTTCCTAGTGATGGGACCACTTTTGGCCCGCATGGGGAAGGCCAGAATCTCTATGCCAGGAGGATGTGCCATAGGCACTAGACCTATCGACTTGCACCTAAAGGGATTTAAAGCCTTAGGTGCTACCATTACACTAGGTCACGGCTTTGTGGAAGCAAAGGCAGATAAACTGATAGGAAATAAAATTTATTTAGATTTTCCTAGTGTAGGAGCAACAGAAAACATCATGATGGCGGCAGTTCTAGCAGAGGGACAAACCATTATTGAAAATGCTGCAGAAGAACCAGAAATAACAGATCTTGCAAACTTTTTAAATAAGATGGGAGCCAAGATCAAGGGTGCTGGTACAGATACCATAAAGATCATGGGGGTAGAAAAGCTAACTGGTACTACCCACACTGTGATTCCTGATAGAATAGAAGCTGGAACCTATATGGTGGCGGCAGCTATGACGGGAGGAAACGTCCTTATTGACAATGCGGAAGCAGATCATTTAAAACCTATCATCGCAAAGCTAAGAGAAAGTGACGTAGAGATTTACGAAGAAGGTAATGGTTTAAGGGTCATCGGTCCTAAACGATTAAAACCAGTAGATATTAAGACACTACCTTATCCAGGGTTTCCTACAGATATGCAGGCACAGTTTATGGCCTTGTTGAGCGTTGCTGAGGGTACCAGTGTTATCATTGAAACAGTGTTTGAAAATCGATTTATGCATGTCAGTGAAATGAAAAGAATGGGTGCTGATATAAAGATAGAAGGCCGCAGTGCTATTATAGAAGGACAAAAAGTTCTGACAGGGGCACCAGTGAAGGCCACAGACCTTAGAGCTGGAGCAGCCTTGATCTTGGCGGGCTTAGTATCTGAAGGCAAAACAGAAATTGGCAACATCGAACATATCCAAAGGGGTTATGTAGATGTGGAAAAGAAATTCAGAGGCCTAGGAGCCAATGTTTATAGAGTAGAAGAGGAAGTAAAGTAGTTCTAAAACCTTCATTGATGGCATATACCTTATTTATGATAAAGATCATCCTAAGGATGATAAAATTGACAATAAGGGGATATGCCAAATGAAGGGTATTTTTTTTGCCTGTATACTGTTTTTAGTCACTACCCTCCTGCTACCGATATTTATTTTAAATAGCTGTGATATGGAGGTACCCTTAAGGAAAAGTACTGTCGTAGAAGAGATACGGGAATCTGATATGAAAATTCATGTTTACAATCATGAAACAAAAAAAATTATGGAACTATATTTAGAAGAATATATCACGCAGGTAGTGGCAGCAGAAATGCCCGGTAGTTTTGAGCTAGAGGCATTAAAGGCACAGGCAGTAGCTGCTAGAACCTACGCCATATGGCGTCAAAACATCTACGGAGAAGAAGGACATCCCTCTCATCCAGGGGCTAGTGTTTGTACCAGTCATGCCCACTGTCAAGAATGGTTGTCTCTTGAGGAACTAACAAACCGCCACGGTAAAAGGTGGGTAGAGGAATATCTCCCTAAGATAGAAGAGTCGGTTCTCTCTACCGCAGGCGTAATCATGACCTATAACATGCAACCCATTGAACCGCTGTATCACTCCACCAGCGGAGGAAAAACAGAAAATTCAGAGGATGTATTTGCCTCAGCGCTGCCTTATTTGAGAAGTGTTTCCAGTCCCTATGAGGAAAGATCTCCTGTACTGGTGGATCAAAAAGAGGTTTCCATAGAAGCCTTTATCAACAGTATGAGGAGCAAAAACAGAGATATTCAGATCAATAGAAACAACATTGCTTCCGAGATAAGAATACTGGAAAGAAATCAAGGAGGCAGCATAAAAAACATCCAAATCGGCAACAAAACCTTTACAGGTTCTGAAATACGTCAACTGTTTGAACTAAGATCAGCAGACTTCTCTGTAGACGTTAGTAGAAATCATATTACCTTCACCACAAGAGGCTATGGACACGGGGTAGGCATGAGCCAGTGGGGAGCAAATGGTATGGCGGAGGAAGGCAAAACCTATAAGGAAATCTTAAAACACTATTATCAAGGGGTCACTCTAAGTAAACTTACCAGTTATCAGTAGTGGAGTGAAAAGTCCTGTACGCTAAAACTTTAAGACCCATTCGCTACGCTCAGGGTGACCCTTTCGGTTATCGTGGTGAGCGGAGCCATGGGGACGGTTCGAGCGCTTCCGAAGCGCAGCAAAGGACCAAAGGGAAAGCGATGGAACCGTCCCCGTGGCGTACGTGGCGTAGCACCCGTGGCATAGCAGTATAGCACAAAAAAATTACAATTCCACCTCCAACTTTATGTATAAATTGTTGCAAACAGGCGATAATTACAGGTGGAGGTGGAATTGTATGTCTTTTCAAAATAATAATAATAACGATGGAAAAAAACCAAAAAAATCCCTTGATAGGTTTTTAGACAAACAAGGGTTTTACCTTATTTTGTTACTATGCGTTTCAGTGGTCTTAGTAACTGCGGTTTGGGTATCTAGGCAAGAAAATGAATTTCTTGCAGAGAAGACACCAGAAAATGTAGAAGAAGAGTTAAGTAGGGTAGAAGTAACCTTGGTAGAAGAAGATGCAGAAGCTGATGAAGATATTCAAGAAACAGCGATACAGCAAAAACCTAATGAGGAAATAGAGTTAAAAGAAAGTCCTCGAAATATGCCGCAAGAAGAAGCAAGAGCGGAGGAGGCAAAACCACAGGAAGCAGCACCGCAGGAGGTAAAGCCGCAGGAACCTAAGCCAGAAGAAACAAAACCAGAACCTGCAGCAGCTACTCAAGAGGTGATGATTCAACCAGTAACAGGAAAAGTAGGTTTAACCTACGCAATGGATCACTTAGTATATCATGAAACGTTGGAGCATTGGAGTACCCATGATGGTATAGATATCCATGCAGAAGAGGGAGCCCCTGTAAGAGCCGTATTAGACGGGGAGGTCGTAGAAGTTCTCAATGATACGATTATGGGAATTACTATTACATTGCTACACGATGAAGATTTACTTACTAGATACAGCAACTTATCCACTGATGCTATGGTAAAGGTAGGGCAAACTGTTGCAAAGGGCCAAGTCATTAGTGGCGTAGGCAGGACAGCTGCTATGAAAACAGTAGAAGGACCTTTGCTTCATTTCCAAGTATTAGAAGATGGAAGGGCTGTAGACCCTCAAAGCTATTTACCAAAACTCAATTAAGGATCATAACATGGGGAGCAAATCATTTGCTCCCCATGTTATTTTATAAGTCTTCATTTTGTTGTATAGCTTAAAATACACTATCCTCACATAGACAGTAAAAAAGTTTATTCTCTTAAATATTGATAAAATAACAATTCTAAACTTTCACCTTCCCTCATATTATAAAATAAGACGCAAAACAGAGGGGGGTCACAAAGTTGAAGGACTATATAGAAAAACGAGTGATCGAAATTGCTCGTTATATCATCGAAGAAGAATCTACCGTTAGACAAACCGCTCGTGTATTTGGAGTTAGTAAAAGTACTGTCCATAAAGATGTTACAGAAAGACTTCCGAAGATAAACCCTCTAGTGGCAAATCAAGTAAAAAATATACTTGAAGTAAATAAAGCCGAAAGACATATCAGAGGCGGTAGGGCCACGAAGATAAAATATAAGGGCGATAGAGTTGCTGAAGCCAAAGGTTAAAATCTCCTGTTATAACAGGAGATTTTTTGTTGGGAAAAAATTAAAATAAAAAAAGGATTTTACCTAATCCATATAGAACTAATAATGTTGAACATATTAATTTAAGTGTTCAGTAAAGACAAAATTGAAGGTGGGGGGAAAAATGTTCGGATTCAGTTCAGATATAGGTATCGATTTAGGAACTGCCAGTGTGCTTGTTTTTGTAAAGGGAAAAGGTATTGTTTTACAAGAACCATCGGTGGTAGCTATTGATAAAAATACAAACAGCATACTGGCAGTAGGGCAGGATGCTCGTAAAATGTTAGGGAGAACACCTGGAAACATCGTAGCCATAAGGCCCCTAAAAGATGGTGTGATTTCTGACTATAATGTTACAGAAAAAATGTTGAAATACTTTATTAACAAAACAGTAGGAAAAAAATGGGTATTTAAGCCTAAAATTATCGTATGTGTTCCTAGTGGTGTTACAGAAGTAGAAAAAAGAGCAGTTATTGATGCTACAAATGAAGCTGGTGCTAGGGCAACCTATCTTATCGAGGAGCCTATTGCAGCTGCCATAGGAGCAGGGCTAGACATTGCCCAAGCCAATGGTCACATGATCGTGGATATTGGAGGGGGTACTACTGATGTTGCTGTAATTTCTCTTGGAGGAATTGTTGTAAGCAACTCCATCAAAGTAGCTGGTGATAAGTTTGATGAAGCAATTATACGCTATATGCGAAAAAAACATAATATTATGATTGGTGAGAGAACCGCTGAAGAAATGAAAATCCATATCGGCGGTGCTCAAAAAAGGGATGAAGAGATCAAGATGAATGTACGAGGAAGAAATCTTGTTTCAGGTCTTCCGGTAAATATAGAAGTGGGTAGTCATGAAATGGCGGAAGCCTTAGAAGAAAGTGTTATGGCTATTGCTGATACTGTACATTCTGTTTTAGAAAAAACTCCTCCAGAATTGGCGTCTGATATCGCTGACCAAGGTATTGTTATGACCGGTGGCGGTGCTCTCTTGTGGGGATTTGATCAGTTGATTTCCAACCGAACAGGTATTGCTGTAAGAGTTGCAGAGGAGGCTATTTCCTGCGTAGCAAAAGGGACAGGACAAGCCTTGGATTCATTGCAAATCTTAGAAGGCGATATGAGAATGAGAAAATCCAGAAGATAAGTACTAAAGATTCTAGTAGAATAAGCCGATATATAAATGAAGAACGAAAAATTTCGGAGTCATGGAGACGGTTCTCTGTCCCTGTGGCATAGCGGATATAGATATTTGTCTAAGACGCTGTGATATACTAAGAAAAATATACATAGTCAACGTAACTTTAAAAGTGGAGTGAAGGAATATGCTAAGAGGACTTTATACAGCTGTGTCAGCCATGCAAACAACACAGAAAAAATTAGATGTATCTTCTAATAATATGGCCAATGTCAATACTACTGGATTTAAAAAGGATGTTCTCATCTCCGAATCTTTTCCAGAAGTGTTGGTAAAAAAAATCAATGGAAGTCTACCCGCAGAACCTTATATTGGAACATTGCAGGTAGAGGTAGAAAGGGATGGAGAAGGTTTTCGGCTATCCACAGAATCAGGCTATTTTATGGCGGAGGGACCACTAGGAACCAGTCATAGTTCCTTTACTAGCTTTGCAGTAGACGAAGAAGGTTATTTAAAAACCTTTACTAGAGATCTGCATGGGAGGATCGACACCAGAGAAGGGAATTATATACTAGATGCCAATGGCAATAGGATTTTGATAGAAGGAAATGACATAGAAGTGACCCAGCAAGGTCAAGTAGCAGCCAATGGGCAAATCGTGGCCAATTTGGTGACAAGACCTGGTTTTAACACCATAGGAACCATCAATAGCGGCCTAAGGATGGAGAAGATTCAGACCTACTTTACACAGGGGACTATGGAGGAAACCGGAAATTCTTTGGACTTAGCTATAGAAGGCAATGGCTTTTTTAAAGTGAATACCCCTATGGGGGAAATGTATACCCGTAATGGTAACTTTACTTTAGATAACAATGGAGAAATCGTTACAAAGGAAGGTTATCATCTCATAGGACAGTTAGGTTCTATTCTGATAGAAGAGGACTTTGATATAAAGGACTTTAGAATAGGAGAAGATGGTGCTATTGTCTTAAATAATCAAGTGATTGATTTTATTGATATGATCAATATCACCAATGTGAATGTACTGCGGAAACATGGAGAAGGTTTCTATAGGGTTGCAGAAGGAGGAGAAATAGAGGCAGAGCCTTTTGAAGGCAGGGTTTTACAGGGTTATTTAGAAGCCTCCAATATCAATCCCGTAGCTGAAATGGTAAACATGATTACGGTACTAAGAGCTTATGAATCTAATCAGAAAGTAGTACAGGCCTATGATGAAATTTTGCAAAAAGCTGTAAACGAGATAGGTAGAGTGTAATATACATTATTTGAGATATCATTAGAGTTAACTTAAGCTATAATTTGTCATCTTGAGTGGCGCAAAGCGGAGTCGAAGGATCTTAGTGTTAGTAAAGTTCTTCGTTACTCCAAGATCCTTCGCTACGCTCAGGATGACAGTTCCAGAGGGTTTTGATAATAACTGTACTAAGTTAACGGCTATGTTTGAGATATAAGATGAGGGGGAATGATTGTGCGTGCTTTATGGACAGCGGCTTCAGGCATGAAAGCTCAGCAACTAAGTGTAGATACCATTGCCAACAACTTGGCAAATGTGAATACCACAGGTTATAAAAGACAAAAGGTAGAATTTAAAGATTTGCTTTATGCCACCATAAGAAAGAGTGATCTAAATGATGGTGTAGGAAGTCCAGTAAATCTGCAGGTTGGACATGGTGTCATGCCTATGGCAACTTCCAGAGTCTTTACTACCGGCAACTTAGAATCCACGGGAAATCCCTTTGACTTTGCCATAGAGGGGGAAGGATTTTTTGTTGTAGAAACCCCTACAGGAGAATTTCGTTACACAAGGGATGGTAATTTTAAACTCAGTGTAGATTTTGACGAGGTGCGATTGGTTACTGCCGATGGTTATACGGTATTGTCAGAGTTTGATGATGAAATCGCCTTTATGGAAGGTATCAGTAACATCAATGTTTCTGAAACAGGGCTAATCACGGGTGAAAATCAAGATGGAGAGATTGAAGAAATCGCCACCATCAAACTTGTAAAGTTCTTAAACCCTGAAGGGCTAGAGGCTATAGGGAAAAATCTATATAAAGCTACTGTTGCATCAGGTGAAGAAATCCCAATGGAGGATGAAAACCGCACAAGTACTATCAGACAGGGTTATCTTGAAACCTCTAATGTCCAGATCGTTGATGAAATGGTGCGAATGATTACAGCCCAAAGGGCTTACGAGATAAGTTCCAAGACAATACAGACAGCAGATGATATGCTGGGTATGGCCAACAATCTTAAACGATAATAAGCGAGCAATGTTTTAAGGAGGAAGCTTTTATGAAGGTTAATGATCACATGCTGCAATTTGCCAGCGCTCAAAAAATTCAAAACAAAAATCTTACGGAAGACCCAGAAAAACTGATGGAGGCATGTAAGGAGTTTGAAGCTATCTTCCTAAATATGATGCTGCAACAGATGAGAAAAACAATTACTGAGGATGGTTTTGTAGAGAAAAGCTATGGACGAGAGATTTATGAAAGCATGCAGGATGAAGAAATTTCAAAGGAGATGGCTAGAGGCCAGGGTATTGGACTTGCAAAACAACTCTATCAACAACTATCTAGAAATATAAAAACTTCTGCTGAGTAGAGAAAAAATATTTTTTGCTTAAAAGACATATACTAGGAACATGAATTTATGTCATTGTGAAGGAAGTGTGGGGATGGTTCGAGCATTTCTGAAGTATGCTTATTCGTGTTTTTGTCATTCAGAAGGCAGTGAAGAATCTCGTGTTTCAAGCCTTTAAGATCCTTCGCTACGCTCAGGATGACGAGAAGGAACTATCCCCAAGGTTCCAGGAAGGAGGAGATGAATGGAACTAAATATCATGGAAATTCAAAAAAGAATTCCTCACCGCTACCCTTTTTTACTGGTTGACAGGATTATAGAAATAGAAGAGGGAAAGTCAGCGATAGGTATAAAAAATGTCACGATGAACGAACCTTTTTTTCAAGGACACTTCCCTCAGATGCCTCTTATGCCAGGGGTACTGATGGTAGAGGCTTTAGCCCAGGTGGCAGGTATTGTCTGCGGTGGTATAGAGGAAAACAAAGGAAAAATAGGGGTTTTTACCAGTATAGATAACTGCAAATTTAGAAGACAAGTAGTCCCAGGAGATCAGCTGAGACTAGAAGTAACGATTACTGCCTTTAGAAGAGGCATTGCTAAGGCAGAAGGAAAAGCCTATGTAGGAGAAGAATTGGCTTGTGCTGCAAACTTGAGTTTTGCTATGATCGATGAAAAATAATAGAAAACATATAGTTTCCAAAGTCCCCTTACATGTAGATAGTTATATTACTTTAACTGTTTACTATAAGGGGAATTTTGTTTCTTCGCTACGCTATAACTTAAAGAGCTATTTTGTGATTGTTATAGTATTTATAATGAAGGGCATAATGCTATTGAAAAAAAGATAAAGTATTTTATGTTATAATATAAAGATAGTTGGTTTATTTATAAATAAGGAGGAGTCAGTAAATGAATTACAAAATGCTACATACTTGTATCAGAGTAATGGATTTGGAGAAGTCTTTAAAGTTTTATCAGGAAGCATTAGGACTAAAGGAAACTAGGAGAAAGGATTTTCCTGAACATGAATTTACTTTAGTTTACTTGAGTGATGTGTCAGGACAATATGAACTAGAGTTAACCTATAACTACAATCCAGAGAAACCTTATGAAATAGGAAATGGATTTAGCCATATAGCAGTTGCTGTAGAGGATTTAGAGGAATCTAGAAAAAGACATGAAGAAATGGGTTATAAGGTTACAAAGCTAATGGGACTTCCAGATAGCCCCCCTAGATTTTATTTTGTAACAGATCCAGATGGCTATGATGTTGAGGTAATAAGAGCTGACTAATTGGCAAAGTTGCGTGATTAGTAAAAGTATTGGTTTGTTTTTAAATATAGAGGGTCATGATCAGTAGGTAAACCTATCGATCATGACCCTTTTTTAAGAAAGTTTTCAGTTGTTTTAAGTTTTCTTGCTGCACTTCTATACTTTCAAAAATCTCACAAATGATAATACCGTTGTACTGTGTTTCTTTAAGCTTTGTAAAAAAATCTTCAAAATCAATATTCCCTTCTCCTAAAGGCAAGTGCTGGTCTTTTTCTCCGTGATTATCGTGAAGATGAATATATTGGAGACGTTGTTCATAGGATTCAACCCATGTAGCTAACTGACTTTTGCCAAGGGCATGGGCATGACCTGTATCCAGACAGGCAGCCAAATAGGGAGAGTCTATTGTATCAACGATATTTTTGATTAATTGAGGATTTTTATTGTGTACGTTTTCTATAACCGCAGTGATTTGGAAGGATTCACACTCTTTGATCAGATTCTTCCAAAAGAGAATGCTTTCTTCTAACAAATAATCTTCATAATTATCGTAATATGCCGCAGGATCATAATCTGAATGAACCACCATAAACTTTGCATTCAATGCCTTAGCTGCTGCCAATGTCTGACAGTAACGCTGTGTGCATACACTTCGAACTAAAGGGTCAAAGCTAGTAGGGTGCAGATCAATATAGGGTCCATGAAGGGTTAAAAGACCTTGATAGTTTTTTAAGACGTTGTTGTATTGTTCAATAATCCTATCACGGTTTTCGTCTAAATTGCTAGGCATAACAAAATCTTGGATTTCTAAGCAATTGTATGTCTCTTGATAAAAATCAGGATGTTGATTTAGTTTTTCTAGGTAAATACCAGTACCGATTTTCATAGCTATTCTCCATTTTTTTACTTTCAGATTAACATGTATTTTTTTTAATGTCAAATCAGGGTGAGGATGTCTTTTTATATTGACACCTATAGGGAAGAATGATAATATAGCTTAAAGATTTTTGACAATAAAATTTAAGTAAATAATAGAAGAATTAAATATTTTAGAGGGTGGGAAATGTATGATTTCAAATAAAATCAAAGAAAAAGTTGCAGGAATGATTGATCACACGATTTTAAAGCCAGAGGCTACAAAGGAAGAGATTATACAGCTATGTGATGAAGCTAAGAGGTATAATTTTGCTTCAGTGTGTATTCATCCACATTTTGTCCCTTTGGCATATGATCTGCTTAAGGATACTGATGTTAAGGTTTGTACGGTAATAGGTTTTCCTTTAGGTTTAAATACTACTGAGGTTAAAAGGTATGAAACCAAGAAGGCAATTGAGGCAGGGGCTACAGAGGTAGATATGGTGATCAATGTAGGTCAGTTGAAGGACAAAAATTATGAATTTGTACTAAAGGATATTAAAGCAGTAGTTGATGAAGCTAAAGTTAAAGCTATTGTTAAAGTAATTATTGAAACATGTATATTAACTAAGGAAGAAAAGGTAAAGGCGTGTAAGATATGCGTGGATGCCGGGGCTGACTTTGTTAAGACATCTACTGGGTTTAATAAAGGAGGGGCAACTAAAGAAGATATTGAACTAATGAGCAGTATTGTTCACCCTAAGCTGAAGGTTAAGGCATCTGGAGGCATAAGGTCGGCGGCGGATGCTGTTATGATGATAGAAGCAGGTGCAGATAGAATTGGTACTAGTTCTGGTGTGAAAATCCTTAATGAAGCATAAAATTACTATGTATAAAGCACACCCTCCTAGCTTTGCTTTACTAGGAGGGTGTGCTTTATATAGTTAAGGAGGATTAAAGTAAAATCTGGATATTGCTTTGTGCTTTTAAGGTTTCAATAAGTTCGGTAAAGGTTGTTTGGAACTTTTGGTACTTCAATTCTTCCTCTAATTCAAATCTCATTTCTTCAAACTCTGCTAGATCTTCCATAAACTCGCTGTAGTCATCGTACAAAGCTCTAATTTCTTCTTCTGATACTTCCAGATCACCAATTTCATTTTCCATATATTGAGAAATAATTATCTCGTCAGCGATACTTTTTTCTAATGATTCTAAGGTTAGTTGATGCGTTTCTAAGATGGTGGTAAATTCTTCTTCGCTGCTGAATTGAGCTTTGATTTGCTCTATTTCATGTGCTATTTCCTCTGTAGAAGCTGTGTAATTCTTTTCAAAGGCATCCTGCAAAAGTAATTGTTGTTGAATTAAATTATTTAAGGCTTCTTCTTGTAGCAACTCTAATATTTCTTTGCTTTCTTCACTATCAAAATCTAAGCCGAATTGTTGATAGGATAGCTTCATGTTTTCTACCATATTTTCAAAATCTACCCTTTGAATCTCCGTATCATTTACAAGGGCTACAACAGCTCCCTCTTCTTCTGCTGGACCTGATACATTGTTATCTGTTGAGGAACAAGCTGAAACTGAAATCAATAATACTATTGATAATATAATTAAAAATAACTTTCGTAACAAATGAAAAACTCCCTTCATAATATATAGTATTTTTAAATTGCTCGTAATTACTATCCTAACACAAAATCTACTTATTTTCAAATAGATTAACCTATAGAGTAAGATGTTGCTTATAACCTTATAACTGAGTATAGCAGTGAATTATAAACTGTAAATAAATAAAGCATTAAATTTTTATTAAATATTGTGTTAAATCATGGTGTTTTGAGAAGTGAAAATAGAAATATACTAACTTGAGTTGTGCGATTATTTAGTGTAGAGATGAAAATTAAATATACGCCCTCATTTTATCCCAAGTATTGACAAGGCTTTCAAATGTTTTCCCTTAATATATTTAACTTTCCCTCGATATAGTTTGAAAACTGCACAAGCTTTAGATACTAATTATATTAACATAGAAGTTATAAATTTTATATTATAATATTTCCATAAATAGAAAGAATAGTAATAGAAACAAAAAAACATCTAAAAAAATTGATATAAAAATCAAAAATAGTCATAATTATAGATAAGTAAAAGCAGATAAAGCTGGCAGCTAGTAAATAAAAAAACTAATTACTAGGCTCTAACTGGCAAAACTCCACAAAACCTAGTATAATAGAAATGTAATTTACAAAATTAGGAATAAGTGTAGATAAAGAATATTCTATCCATAGAATGAGATGGGGGGAGATGAAATGGACTTACAGACCATAAAAAACTACGAGACATGGTTATTTGATCCATATTTTGACGATACAACAAGAGAAGAATTGAAAGAAATTATGGGTAAGGAAAAGGAAATAGAAGATCGTTTTTATAGGGATTTAGAGTTTGGCACAGCAGGCCTCAGAGGCATTATTGGCGCTGGTACCAATAGGATCAATAAATATACTGTCAGAAAAGCCACACAAGGCCTGGCTAATTACATAAAATCTCACGGGGAAGAAGCTATGGACCGTGGTGTAGTAATCGCTTATGACTCAAGACATATGTCTAAGGAATTTACCGAAGAAGCTGCTTTGGTTTTAGCTGCTAATGGTATAAAGGCCTTTGTATTTGAAGATCTTAGACCTACTCCAGAACTTTCCTTCGCTGTAAGATACTTAAAAGCTATAGCGGGGATTGTGGTTACTGCTAGTCATAATCCTCCTGAATATAATGGTTATAAGGTATACTGGGAGGATGGGGCGCAGGTAGCCACTAGGATAGCCGAAGAAATTACAGAAGAAATTCAGCAAATCTATGACCTATATAAAGTGCTTCCAATGGACAGAACAGAAGCCCAAAGAGCCAAGTTGTTTCAATATATAGGAAAAGAGGTGGATGATGCCTATATACAGTCTGTAAAAAGTCAATCCCTAAGGGGGGAAACGATTCAACAGGTGACAAAAGACTTTAAGATTGTTTTCACGCCTCTTCATGGTACTGGAAACCTTCCGGTAAGAAGAGTATTAAAAGAAGTAGGATTTGAGAATGTGTTGGTGGTAGCGGATCAAGAATTACCAGATCCCAACTTTTCTACAGTAGCTTATCCCAATCCAGAGGAGGAAGCAGCTTTTCGATTAGCCATTGAGTTAGCGCAAAAACAAGGTGCTCATCTTGTGATTGGTACAGACCCTGACTGTGATAGGGTTGGTGTGGTAGTCAAAAACAAAGAAGGGAAATACACCACACTTACCGGCAACCAAATAGGAGCTTTGCTGGTGGAGTATATACTTTCTACATTGCAGGAAAAACAAAATCTCCCTTCTAATGCTGTGATTGTAAAAACCATTGTTACTAGCGAGATGGGGGCGACGATTGCAAAAAAGCATAATGTAGATATTATAAATACTTTGACTGGATTTAAATATATCGGAGAAAAAATAAAAGAGTTTGAGAAAACTGGAGAAAAAATGTTTTTGTTTGGTTATGAAGAAAGTTATGGCTATTTAGCAGGTACTCACGCCAGAGACAAGGATGCGGTGGTAGCTTCTATGTTAATCTGTGAAATGGCCGCCTTTTATTATGCTAAAGGATTTACCCTTTATGAAGGGTTGATAGAGCTTTATAAAAAGTATGGCTATTATTTAGAAGATTTAAAGTCTGTCACTTTGCAGGGTAAGGAAGGAATGGAAAAAATACAAAACACGCTGGAGGCTTTTAGAAATAACCCGCCCTTTGAAATAGGAGGATATAAGGTGAATTTGTTAGAAGATTATTTAAACCAAAATAAACTGCCTAAGGAGAATGTACTGAAATTTATCTTAGAAAATAACACATGGGTGTGCTTAAGGCCCTCTGGAACAGAGCCGAAATTAAAAATTTATTGCGGGGTAGTAGAGGATTCGCTGGAAGATTGCAGAAAAAAAGTAGATAGTTTGATACATGCTATTGTTGAAAAGATATAACTTTAATTATTAATAGAAAATACCATAAGCTGAACTTACTCTTACATTAATATATATGTAAGCAAGGAGACAAGCCCAATGCTAGGCTTGTCTCCTTGTTAATTTGGATATCCTATAAGTAGAGGTTTTAAGATTGTAAGCTCGCTTTGTTTGAAAGAAGCAAAAAAGGTATAATATATAAAATAGGCATCTATTTTAATAAGGAGTTGAAATTGTATGAAGTTATTGATTATCGATGACGAAAAGCTATTAATCAAGGGACTAAAAAAGAGTTTAGAGCAGGAGGGTTTTGAAGTTTTTACTGCTTACGATGGAGAAGAAGGCCTTCGTGTTTTTGAAACCAATAGCTTCGATTTACTGATTCTAGATTTAATGCTGCCAAGGATTGATGGTATTACCCTTTGTCGCATGATTCGTCAGCACAGTGAAGTACCTATTATTATGCTCACAGCTAAGGATAGTGATATTGATAAAATACTGGGACTAGAGCTGGGGGCAGATGATTATATGACAAAACCCTTTAATACGAGGGAGTTGATTGCTAGGATTCGTGCTATCCTTAGAAGAGTAGAAAAACAGGAGATTCAACAGGAAAGCGTCTATACATCTGGAGACTTGGTGGTAGACTCCGGTGGTCGCACTGTAAAAAAGGCTGCTAAAGAGGTTGAGCTGACACCTAAAGAGTTTGATATTTTAGAACTGTTGATAAGAAACAAAGGACGGGTTTTTCCGAGGGAAGAAATCTTCCGGCTTGTTTGGCAAGAACCATGTCTTGATACAAGGACTATTGATGTCCATATAAAAAATCTTAGGGAGAAATTAAAGGATCATGAAGACAGCTCCCCCATGATTCAAACAAAATGGGGTGTAGGTTATTACTTCAGAAGGGATTGATCAATATGCTTTCTTCTATAAAACAAAAACTGACGGCAATTTATATTATACTGATTTTACTTCCTTTATTTGTCATTAACTTTTTTTCTATAGAAAATATAAAGGAGTCTGTGCTGAGGGAAATAGAAGTAAACACTTTAAAAACTGCTAATATTCTTTCTAATATCAGCAGAGCCAATTTTGAAGATAAACTGGCTTTGAAGAACAGCATACAACAGTATAGTGGCATGGTGGGAGGAAGAATTCTTGTTCTTAACCATCAAGGGGTGGTTATCGTAGACAGTTTTAATTTGCTGGAGGACTCAGTGATTGACAATGAGGAGATTCGTCAAGCTCTAAATATGCAGGAAAAATTTGGTTACTACCAGACGGATAAGTATGTCCTACAGGCAGCAGTACCTATTTTACAAGTATCTGATTCTAGTAGGAAGGTACTGGGGGCAGTGCTGATATCCGTCAGCGTAGATAATGCCTTTGACACCATTTATGACTTCAGAAGCCGACTGATGGCTCTTTCTGTAGTAGCAGCTATCATAGGGGTATTTGCTGCTATCCTTGCCAGTGAAAAAATGGCAAAACCAATAGTCGCCTTATCGGAGACCACAAAAAGAATTGCAAAGGGACATTTGGGGGAAGTGGTAGAAATTAAATCAAGGGATGAAATAGGGAAACTGGCAGAAAACTTTAATCATATGAGTAGAGAATTGCACCGAGTAGATGAAGGAAGGATACAGTTTATAGGGGATGTGTCTCACGAACTAAAAACCCCTTTGGCTTCTATGAAGGCTTTGATCGATTCTTTGCTTTATGGTGAGGATGATCTTGAAGTCTATCGAGAATATTTAAAGGATATGGATGGTGAAATTGATCGTTTGGCAGACTTAGTAAGCTCCCTTTTGTCCTTAACCAAGATTGAGGAACAGGGGATTACCACTAACTTTTTTTCCTTAAGAAATCTTGTAGAGGATTCTGTAAAAATATTGCATCCTTTAGCGGAAAAGTATGAGGTAGAGGTAAAAATTGACTTAAAAAATCCACCAGAGGTGCGATGTGATGGAGAAAGAGTCAAAGAAGTTTTTATCAATCTTATTGACAATGCAATGAAGTATAGAGATATAGAAAAGTTACAAAGTAAAGTAGCCATTTTAGGAAGATGGGAAAGCCAGCACTATGAAATTAGTATTGAGGACAATGGGATTGGCATTGAAGAAAAAGAGATTCAATCTATCTTTGATAAGTTTTATCGTACCGACTTATCTCGCTCCAGAAATACGGGGGGAGCAGGGATTGGCTTATCTATTGTCAGTCGGATTCTTCAATTGCATCAGTGGAAGGTCGAGGCCAGCAGTCAACCGAAGGTGGGTACCAAGATTACCATTCTTATTCCTAAAAATTCTTTAAAGGTTTCTTCATAATTTCTTTACATTTATTTATGTGCTCTTCATATTCCTCCTGTATAATAAGATTAAGAAAGCATAAAGTGAAAAAAGAAAGGGAGATAAGTGATGAAAAAAATAAGTTTAATTTTATTGATGATGGCTATGATGGTGGCTTTTATTGGCTGCAATAGGACACCAGTAGAAACACCAGTACCTCCAGTACAAACAGAAAATCCCCAACCACTGGAAGGGACAGATACAGTAGTGGATCCAGCACCGGATGGAGAAATAACTAGAGTTACTTTATACTTTGCAAACAATGAATATATTGTGACTGGAGATGCCAGGGCTGAAAAAGTACTTCCTCTAGAAAGAGATATCACTGTAGGCGAAAAGTCAGTAGAAGAAATGATTTTACTAGAACTTCAAAACTCTCCGCAAGATGATGATTTATCTACAAACTTAGAAAATATCAAAGTACTTAGTGTAGATACAGCTGAAGGTGTAGCTTATGTAAATGTAGCAGGGGAAAGACTTAGTGGAGGTAGTCTTGAAGAAACTTTAGTGATTTACCAAATTGTATATTCTTTAACAGAGCTTGATGATATAGAAGCAGTACAATTTTTAGTGGATGGCAGTAAAAGAGAAACACTAATGGGTCATATGTCTATTGAAGAACCTCTAAAAAGAGAAGATTTTAGTCTTTAGAAAAAGGGAGAAGCGGGCTTCTCTCTTTTATTTTCTTGTGATGCAGTAAGGTTTCTGCTATGATAAGATAAAATGGAAATTTACAGGGTAGGGGGATCAAGCTGTGACATTTTTTGCTACCTTCAATCAAATATTGATTTTGTTTCTTACAATGATGATAGGCTATGGAGCTAAGAAACTAAAGTATACCGATAATACACTTAACAAAGGACTAAGCAATCTTATTTTGCATATAACATTGCCTGCTATGATTATTAAGTCTATGCAGTTTGAGTTCTCCAAGGAGCTATTTTTTACTAGTATGAAGGTCATTATCCTTTCCCTTTTGGTGTATGCTATTGTCATAGGCATCTCCTTTTACTTGCCGAAAGTACTAAAAGTTGAGGGAAAAAAGCGAGATGTTTTTCAATTTATGTTGATTTTTTCTAATGTGGGCTATATGGGATACCCCATTGTAGATGCTATCTATGGGGAGATAGGGGTGTTTTACACGGCGTTATATAACATTCCTTTTAACTTTATCATGTTAACCTTCGGGGTCTATGTACTGCGACGCAGTAGTGGAGGAGTGAGGGGAAAAGTAGATTATAAAAAAGTGTTGCTAAATCCTGGAATTCTTGCAGTAGGATTAGGCTTTTCCTTTTTTTTGCTATCTATAAAACTACCGCTGCCTATTTATCAGACCTTAGATACTTTGGGATCCACCACCACGCCCTTAGCAATGCTGGTGATCGGTTCTTTTTTAGCAGATATGTCTTTAAGAGAAGTGTTTAAGGAAGAAAAAATACTATGGATAGCCTTAGCCAGACTGGTTATTTTACCAGCAATAGTGATGGGGATTTTGTGGGTTATGGGGGTAAGAGGACTAATGCTAGGAATACCCGTGGTAATTACAGCAATGCCAGCTGCTGCTAATGCAGCAGTATTTGCTACCCTCTATGACTCAGATCATTACTTAGCCTCTAAGGGAATCTTCCTTACGACAGCGCTGTCTTTGGTTACCATTCCTTTGCTTACCTTTATCATTTAGGATCAAAAACAGAATTAGAGTAATCTAGATAGGATTCTAGTATTACTCTAATTAAAATTTAAATGGAAGAAGTTTTTTGCTGGAGATTTCTTGCACCTATCGTCGAACGATGATGATCTATAATATAATGGATGGATAATTATATTTAGACTTTTTATCTACCTATCGTCAAACGATGATATTCTACAATTAACTCATCAATGGTTATATTTAAGCTGAAGATTTTATCATAGTCTTCGTTTTGTTCCAAATAACGACCTAGTTTATTGCGTAGTCTTTCTATTTCTAGCTTCAATTCGTCTACTCTACTCATCAGCTTCTCTCCTCACTATGATTTTTAAAAAGGCTGCATTTTTTTGTTAGTATGTATATTTATTAGTCGTAGTTTGCGAATTAAAATGAAAATATTACCAGTTCGTATACGTAAAAATATAGGTTTTAATTAACTCTATAGTTAAGATTATATCATAAATAGAAAGGAAAAACATTAAAATTATATTACAAATTTTAAATATTTTAACATATTTTGATATATACAGGTACTTACACAATACTTTGTTCTAAGCACCTCTAAAAATTTATATAATGATAGTGAATAGAGGTGAAATTATGCAAAAAATATTGGAGTTTGTCACCCATGAGCTAATGGTGCTGTTGATTGCTGCAATGCCATTGGTCGAATTAAGGGGGGCAATACCTATTGGGGTATCCTTAGGGATGCATCCTGTTCATGCCACAATTTTAGGCATTGTGGGAAGCTTAATCCCAGTACCTTTTTTGTTGACTTTTGTAGGACCTGTATTTGATTATCTAAGAAGTACAAGAACCTTTCACAAAGTTATAGATAAAACTGTAAAAAAAACATTAAAACGCAGTAAAAATGTAAAAAAATATAGTGTTATAGGTTTGATGTTATTTGTAGCGGTACCTTTACCTACTACAGGCATATGGAGTGGTTGTCTGGCAGCTATCTTATTCAATATTCCCTTTAGGTATGCTTTTCCTGCTATTGCAATGGGTGCCACCATTGCAGGTACGATTATGTTTATTCTCAGCTATGTGGTAATCTTTATTTAGAAACAAAAACATTAGATTTTTACATACTTTTACAAAATACTTATTGACAGATAAAATTTAGAATGATATTATAATCATTGGTAAAATTAAATAAAATCTTGATGCCTTATCAAGAGCGGTGGAGGGAAGGGCCCGACGAAACCCGGCAACCATAGAAGGTATGGTGCTAAGTCCCACAGAATGTTGATTCTGAAAGATGAGGAGACGGTATTAATTAAAAAAATACCTCTTCTTTGTTGAGAAGAGGTATTTTAATGTTTTTTTAAAGGCTTTCAGGGATAATTTTTCAGTAAATATTAAAAATAAAACTAAATACGCATGCAATAGGATTACTTATGAGAAACTATATTTAAAGGAGGAATATGATAAAATGGGGAAAAGATTATTTACTTCAGAGTCCGTAACAGAAGGACATCCAGATAAAATTTGCGACCAAATTTCTGATGCAATTTTAGACAGCATTTTTGCAATGGATCCAAAGGCAAGAGTAGCTTGTGAAACATCTGTAACTACTGGTCTAGTACTGGTGGCGGGAGAGATTACAACGGAATGTTATGTAGATATTCCTAAAATTGTGAGAAAAACCATAGAGGAAATTGGTTATACGAGAGCAAAGTACGGTTTTGACAGCGATACTTGCGCAGTTTTGACAGCGATTGATGAACAATCTCCTGATATCGCTATGGGAGTAAATGAAGCTCTAGAAAGTAAAAAAGGTGAAATGCAGGATGAACTAGAGGCTATTGGAGCTGGAGATCAAGGGATTATGTTTGGTTTTGCTTGCAATGAAACACCAGAGCTTATGCCACTACCGATTGCCCTTGCACATAAGTTGGCCAGAAGACTTTCTGAAGTAAGAAAAAATGGAACTTTAACTTACTTACGTCCTGATGGTAAGACTCAAGTAACTGTAGAATATGATGGAGACAAGCCAGTAAGGGTGGATGCCATCGTCATATCTACACAACATAGTCCTGAAGTAGAAAACAAAACCATTCAAACTGATCTGATTGAACATGTTATTAATAAAATTGTTCCAGCAGAATTATTAGATGAAAATACAAAATACTATATCAACCCTACTGGAAGATTTGTTATCGGAGGACCTCAGGGAGATGCTGGTTTAACCGGTAGAAAAATTATCGTGGATACCTATGGCGGATATGCTCGTCATGGCGGTGGGGCTTTCTCTGGAAAAGATCCAACAAAGGTAGACCGTTCTGCTGCCTATGCTGCTAGATATGTAGCGAAGAACATTGTAGCAGCAGGTCTAGCTGATAAGTGTGAGCTTGAATTAGCTTATGCTATCGGCGTAGCACAGCCAGTATCTATCATGGTGGAAACCTTTGGTACTGGAAAAGTAGAAGAAGAAAAAATGGTACAGCTTGTAAGAAAACATTTTGATTTAAGACCAGCTGCTATCATTAGAGACTTAGATTTAAGACGTCCGATTTATAGACAAGTAGCGGCCTATGGACATTTTGGAAGAACTGATCTAGATCTACCATGGGAAAAAACAGATAAAGCAGAAGCATTAAAAAATGATGAGCTTTTAAAGGCTTAACTAAAAAGAAAGAAGGGAGAATTTCTCTTCTTTCTTTTTGTTTTTTGGTAAAGAGGAAAGGTCCCTTTTAATCCTTCATTGTGTTAGAAAAATTCCCTCAAAGAAGGCAGTTGATTCCCTTCAAAATCTGTAAAAAGGGCTATTGACTTAGCCTCATTCCTTCTTCGTAGTTTCTTAAAATCCCTTGTATAATAAGGTTGCAGGTAGTAGAAAAGGAAAGGAGGTAGGGAAAATGCCAGTAAGAATCAAAGAGCAGTCTTCAAGAGTAAGGCTACAGCTTGTAGACAGTAGGGATGATCAAGGAAGAGAAAAACTATCCTCTATAAGCTATAGCAATATCAAGGCAGATGTCAGTGATGAAGCAGTGTTTAATTTATCAGCTCAGTTGATAGGATTACAGGAAAAGGAAGTGAAAAGCATTGTAAGAATTGTGGAAACAGAACTAGTAGAGGAATAGAACCATGGTGAGTAAAAAAGGAGGTGGCAGAGCGTGAAAAGAGCATTGGAGATGGCTTTTAAAAGAGAAGATGATAAGATCAGCAAATTTATCTTGCCCAATCCCCGACAGGATTTAACCCCTCAGGAGGTAAAGGCGGCGATGGAGAGCATATTGAGCCAAAACGTCTTTAGGATAAGTGGCGCAGAATTAACAGAGATTGACGCTGCAAAGCTTATCGTTACAACGGAAGAAGTTCTAGAATTAGCATAATCTAAAAGTCAAATCTTAAAACCCAGTCAACCTATAAGAGTTAGGGAAATTGACTGGGTTTTTTATATAATTTTTAGTGAATATGTTACATTTGCTGTAAAAGTTTTATTGCAACTTAATATAGTTGAATTTTCTCAAATCGTGAATTGCTAAGAAATCATCCTATGATATAATAAAATTAGCGAATTCCACAGGAGGAAAAAAAGTTGGTTGAAATAGAGGGAAAATTGATAGAGATAATTTTTAAAAACGAATCAAATGGTTATACAGTAGGGGTGTTGGAAACCTCTGAGGAGGAAGTGACCTTAGTAGGGTATTTACCTGCCCTAAGGGAGGGAGAGCATCTTCTGGTGAAGGGGGATTGGAAGATACACCCTGTCTATGGACATCAGTTGGAAGTGGAGGAGTATCGTCCTTTAGTGCCTTCTTCAGAGGAGGGGATGATTACTTATCTATCCTCTGGCATTGTTCCTGGTGTAGGAAAAAAGATGGCAAAGCGGATTGTAGAACACTTTGGACAAGAAGCTTTAGAGGTGATAGAATTTCAAACCCATAGACTCACTGAGGTGTCGGGAATAGGAAAGGCAAAGGCAGAAACCATTGCAGAAGCTTTTCGAGACCAGAGGGAGCTAAGGGAAATTATTCTTTTTCTTTCTCAGTACGGTATTTCTCCTAACTATGCTGTGAAAATCTATAAAAAATATGGGGACAGTACCATTGCAACCATACAGGAAAATCCCTATCGCCTAGCAGAAGATATTGTAGGCATTGGTTTTATTACTGCTGATAGAATTGCAAAGACGATGGGTATTGCTGCAAACTCTAAATATCGTATTTATGCTGGAACAAAGTACATATTAAATACATTTCATATAGAAGGACATACTTACGCCCCTCTGCAACTATTAATAGAAAGAACGAAGGAGCTTTTGAAGGTGGAAGAAAGTATGATCCAGGAAGCGGTACAAAGTTTGGCATTAAACCAAAATATCCAAATCGAGCGACAGAGAGAAGAAATCGTTGTCTATTCTATGCCCTACTATTATAGCGAAACGAACGTGTGCAAAAAACTGATAGAACTTTCAAGAGTAAAATTAGATCCCCTAGAAATCAATATAGAAGAGGAACTCCAATCACTACAGGATGAAGAAAATATTTCTTTGGCGGAAAACCAAAAAGAGGCTATTAAACAAGCAATAGAAAATGGCATTTTGGTTATTACAGGAGGGCCAGGAACAGGGAAAACCACCACGATTAACACACTTATAAAGATTCTTGAAAAACTAGAAATGAAAATTACTCTCGGCGCTCCTACTGGGAGGGCTTCCAAAAGGATGACAGAGGCAACGGGAAAAGAAGCAAAAACTATTCATCGTTTATTGGAACTAGGCTTTTCAGACGAAGAGGATACCATGATGTTTCAACGGGATGATAATAACCCTTTGGAGGGTGATGTGATCATCATCGATGAGGTTTCCATGGTGGACATTCTCTTGATGCACAGCCTCATGAAGGCAGTTGCTCTAGGGACAAGACTAATTCTGGTGGGAGATGTGGATCAGTTACCCTCTGTGGGGGCAGGAAATGTGCTGAAGGATATCATTTCTAGTAAAATCGTTAAGGTAGTACGGCTAAACGAAATCTTTAGACAGGCGGGGGAAAGTATGATTATTGTCAATGCTCATAAGATCAATCACGGGCAATATCCTGTGGCCAATGTCAAGGATAAAGATTTTTATTTTATCACGAAGCAACAGAAGGAAGAAGTGGCTCAAACCATTCTAGAACTAGTAAAAGAACGTCTGCCGAAACACTATCAGTATAATCCCATAAAGGACATTCAAGTATTGGCTCCCATGAAAAAAGGGGAAGTAGGTACCCTGCAACTAAATAAGATGATACAGCATGCCTTGAATCCTCCAGCGATATGGAAGGCAGAAAAAGAAATGAAGGAAAAAATCCTGCGGGTGGGAGATAAGGTTATGCAGATCAAAAATAACTATACTTTGAAATGGTATAGTCAAAACCCTGAGGACGAAGAAGATAAAGGGGAAGGCGTATTCAATGGAGATATTGGATTCATACAGACCATTGACCAGCAGCAGGAGGAGCTATCGGTGTTGTTTGATGAGTATAGATTGGTAACTTATAATTTTAGTCAACTGGAAGAATTAGAGCTGGCCTACTGTGTGACAATACATAAGAGTCAAGGTAGTGAATTCCCTGTGGTGGTAATGCCCATCACATGGGGACCGCCTATGTTGTTGACCCGCAACCTACTGTATACTGCTATCACCCGTGCAAAAAAACTGGTAGTGCTGGTAGGTACAGAAAATTATTTAAGAAGAATGGTAGACAACAACAAAATTGTTCAACGTTATTCGGGATTAGGTGAGCGATTAAACAAATTTTATGAATTTCATCAATCTTAGCTATAGGGGAGCCATGGCATAAAAGTTTAAAGGAATTTATTAAAATCCTATTAACATATTGCCAGAAGAAGAAATGACTTATATAATAAAAAATAATACATTTATTTTAAGGTAAAAAACCATGAAGATTTTTAGGAATTTTGAAGATTATTTTGAAGCGTTGTTAGACTTAGTTTATCCTCCTGATCTATACTGCATTGTTTGCAATAAATATTTATCGCAGGAGAAAAAGCATAGTATTTGTCAAGGGTGTTTTGAAGAAACTCTTCTTAAAAAATATGCTTTTCAAGGATCTTTTGCGGTAGGCCCTCATGAAGGTTCTCTGAAAAAATTAGTTTATCGTTTGAAATATCAAGATGCCACTTATCTAGCTAGAGCAATGGGGGCAATGATGGCGGAGGTTTATAAAAGAGAGACATTAGAGGCGGATATACTGATGGCAGTACCCCTTCACCAAAAAAAAGAAAAGCAGAGGGGATATAATCAAGCACATCTTTTAGTAAAATATATGAGCAAAAAATTAGGCATAGCCTATATGGAACATAATTTAATCCGTGTCAAAGATACTGATGTGATGTACAACCAAACAAGGCAAGCACGACAAAAAAATATAGAGGATGCCTTTTATACAAGAAATCCTCAAGCTATAAATAAGAAAAAAATCTTGTTGGTGGATGACATTTTTACCACTGGTGCTACCGTAGAGGCTTGTAAAAAAGCATTAATAGAGGCGGAGGCAAGATCAGTGGAGGTGTTGACCTTCACAAGAGGAATGAGTGAACCCATCCAGCTAAAACCGAATATCGGAGCATCAGATGGAGAGGCTACTCCACTTGATTAGGAAACCCACTTACACTAACGCTTAAAGGTGGGGGGTTATATGGCAAAAGCAAAATCATAATAAAGGGGTGAGGATATGGATTTAAGAAATTGTGCCAGCTGTGGCAGGGCATTTGCCTATACTGGTTCAGATGTTTGTTCTCGATGTGATAGCACAGTAGAAGATGATTATAAAAAAGTAAGGGACTATTTATATGATCATCCAGGTGCTAGCATCATAGAGGTTTCAGAGGCAACAGAGGTTACTGAGAAAAGAATTTTGATGTTTTTAAGGGAAAACAGAATTGAAATCAGGGAAGAAGATAATCTTCTCTTAGACTGCCAAAGATGTGGTGTTGCCATCCGATCCGGCAGATTTTGTGATTCATGTACTATAGAACTGCAAAAAGAACTCACACAAGTGGTGAAACCGTCAAAACAAGAAGTCGAAGATAAGAAAAAAGCTACCAGTTCCGAGAACCACAAAATGTATGTTGCAGAAATAAGAAAAAAGAATAAATAATATAAAGAAACACCTTAAACTTGCCGATACTATTATATAGAAAATAATCGGAAAGCTAGAGGTGTTTTTATTATGAAAATTTATAATAGCTCTAACATTAATAAAGTAATGAAGCTATACAATAAAGCTCAGCAGGGGACGGAGAAAACGCTAGAAACTGGAGAGAAAAAAGATAAGATAGAGATTTCTCAAAAAGCAAAGGAATTTCAAGTGGCAATGAAGGCCTTAAAGAACCTGCCGGAAGTACGACAAGAAAAGGTCAAAGAGTTAAGGGAAAGTATTGAAAACAACAGCTACAATGTATCTGGCAAAGAAATAGCAGATAAGATCATAGAAGGGATTATGATCGATAAGAAAATTTAGCAAATTTTAGTAGGTGGTGAGGGTATGATAAGATCAATTCAGCAGCTGAAGGACACCCTGCGGCAAGAACTAAAGATGTATAAAGAAGTTTTAGCGACGGCTGAAGGCAAGGCAGAAATCATCAAAAAGGGAAAACTCAAGGAGTTGGAGGAGACCACTGACAAAGAGCAACAATATATTAGAACGATGGGGACCTTTGAAAAAATCCGTCGTTCCATTTTTGTAAATATTTCAGAGGAGATGGATATAGCCCCTCTCTCCAGTATATCGGAGTTGCTTCTACATTTGGAAGAAGAGGAAGCCATAGAGATAGATGGTTTGAGAAATGAACTCCTAGAAATAATAGCTATATTAGCTGAAGTGAATAAATTGAATGAGAAATTGATTTATCAAAGTTTAGACTATGTGAACTTTAATATAGAAATGATGACCTCACGACCAGAGACGGGGAATAACTATGGAGAAAATCAGGGATTAAAGAAAAAAGTGTCATCTAGTTTATTAGATGTAAAGATATAAAAATTTTTAATAGGGATATAGCGAAGCCATGGTACAATTAAAGACTCTATGAAGAGAAACTCTGCCTTGGCATAACATGAGAGTAAAAATTGATGAAGGTGGTAGATAGTAATGCGTTCAACATTTTCAGGATTTAATACGGTCCGTTCAGGGCTGTTTGCCGCACAAAAGTCCCTAGATGTAGTGGGACACAATATAGCCAATGTCAATACACCGGGCTATACACGACAAAGGGCAGAACAAACATCCAGCACACCTATGGCCATTGCAGGTGGAAAAGGGATGATGGGTACAGGAGTAAATACCTTAGCTGTGAAACAGTTAAGAAATGAGTTTCTGGACTATAAGTATAGAAGCGAAGTAAATTCTCTAGGATATTGGGAAGTAAAAAGAGATGGCTTGTCCATGATTGAGTCCATTATGAACGAACCCTCTAATACAGGGATAGCAACTGTCATGGATGAACTCTTTTCCTCTTTTCAGGAATTGAGTAAAAATCCTGAAAACTTGACGACTCGATCTTTGGTGAGACAGAGAGCAGTAGCTTTCACTAACTCTGTGAGTCATACCTATAATCAGTTAGAAAAAATGGTAAAGGATTTAAACTTTGATATCCAAACAACAGTGAAGTCCATCAACACTTATGCAGACCAAATTGCTGTGTTAAATCAACAAATTTATCGATTTGAGCTTGATGGCAGTAACGCCAATGACCTAAGAGATCAAAGAAATCTTTTAATAGACCAGCTTTCTAAGTTAGTTAATGTAGATGTGATAGAGGTGGGCGATGCTAATTATAACGTTGCCAGCGATCAAGAGCATGTAGGGAAAAAAATGGTGATTCAAATCAATGGTCAATCTCTAGTATCGCATGACAGATCCTATAAACTGAGTGCAGAAGAAAAGCAAAAAAGCGAGTTTTTTAGCAACATAGGTGCAGATGTTGAGCTTAATGTAGTGCAATGGGCGGATGGTTCTAGGCTAGACACAAGAGCATTACAGGGGGAACTGAAGGCATTGCTGGACTTAAGGGATGGAGATAGCGGAGGCAACAAAGGAGTACCCTATTACATTAGTGAATTAAATCGTTTCGTTGAGGTTTTTGCTCAAGAAATCAATGATCTTCATGTAGAGGGTTTTGGTTTAGGGGGAGAGACAGGCTATCTGTTTTTTACCGCTAATGGTGTATCTACTGAGGATGTTGATGCAGAAAAAATAACAGCTAGAAATATAAAAATTTCTTTAGATATAGAAGATCCGAATAAAATAGCGGCTTCAAGCAGCCCTGATCTCTTACCGGGGGACGGGTCTATGGCACTTAAAATGTTAGAACTTCGACACAAAGATGGTATGTTTAAAGAAGGAAAGCCAGAGGACTTTATAAAATCCTTAATCTCTAACCTCGGGGTAGATACTCAGGAGGCTATAAGAAACGCTCATAATCAGTATATATTGACAGATCAAGTAGATATAGAAAGACAACGGATTTCAGGGGTATCTACTGACGAAGAGCTTTCTAAAATGGTGATGTTTCAGCATGCCTATAATGCCTCTGCCAGGATGATGACCACTATGGATGAACTACTGGAAACTATTATTAGCCGTGTAGGGTTAGTAGGAAGATAAGGAGCGGATGATACATGAGGACTACTAATAATATGATGATTCGCAATATGATGCGGAATCTAAATCAAAATGTAACACGATTAGATAAAAAACAAATGCAAATGGCTACAGGTAAGAGAATTCATAAGCCTTCAGATGATCCTATAGCCATTTCCAGAAGCTTAAAACTTCGAGCAGATATTAAGGAAATGCAGCAGTATAAAAAGAATACAGATGATGCGATCTCTTGGCTAGAAGCTACGGAGATAGCGGCAATCAACGCAGGAGATGCACTGCAACGTTTAAGAGAACTTATGGTGCAGGGCTCAAATGGTGTGTTGAGTACCGAAGATACACGTAAAATACAGGGAGAAATTAAAGAAATTAAGCAACAAATTATTAGTTTGGGGAATACTACCTATGCAGGTAAGTATGTGTTTTCTGGAAAAAACACAAATACACCTTTGTTCGATCACTATGGAAATTATAATGTTAATTTGTTTGATGCAAAAAACCCTAATCTAGTAGATCATAGAATTCAGTATGAGGTTGGCGTGGGAGAATTAATAGATGTTAATACACTAGGTATAGATTTGTTTGAGAAGTATACTAGCGCTAGCGACTTGACACTACAGCTTCCAACACAGGTATATGATGAGGATAAGAAAAATGCTACAAGGCTCCAGTTGGAGGGGGGAGAAATTGTCATTAAAATGACAGCAGATGGAGAACCTCCAGAGTTTGAAGCTACTATTAACATACATACAGACGCAGGAACCGTGCCAGTAGAAGTTAATAGTTCAGGTGAAAGCAAAGAAGATTTTATGAAAAAAATTATTGAAGAACTAAGTGATGCAATAGAAGATATAGAAGACCCCCTTCATCCATTAAAGAACTTTAATTTTCAAGTGCAGGACTTAAAACAAGGGAGAGAAATAGCAGACGGTGAAATGACCAAAGAAACACTGATTATCAAAGCAATACCTCAAAAATCTGGTCTTATTCACTTAATAGACACGATAGAAGCCCAACTGTTGGCTGGAAAACATGAAGAAGTCAGCAGTCAACTTGATAATCTAGATAAGTATATAGACTCACTATTAACTACGCGTGCTGAAATAGGTGCAAAAGTAAACCGTATGGACCTTGTTCAAAATAGAACTGAGGATAATATTATCAACTTCAGAAAGCTCCAATCTCAATTGGAGGATGCAGATATGGGAGAGGTCATCATGGAGCTGATGAACGAAGAAAATGTCTATCGAGCTTCTCTTTCTGTAGGAGCAAGAATCATCCAGCCAACTTTGTTAGACTTCTTAAGATAGGAGGAAAATCATGCTGCTCAATACAAAACATTTTGGTGAAATAGAAATAGACGAAAACAAAATACTAGACTTTTTCGATGGTATTCCTGGATTTGAAAATTTAACAAAATTTTTTATCATTCAAAACCCAGAAGAAGGCGTACCTTTTCAGTGGCTTCAATCGGTGGAGGATACAGACTTAGCCTTTGTCATTGTCAACCCATTTATCTTCCGACCAGATTATGACTTTGAAATACCCAAAAACATCGTAGAAAAGCTAGAGATTCAGTCCCGTGAAGAAGTTCAAGTATTCACCATAGTCATAGTACCAGAGGATATCAAAAAAATCACCGCAAATCTAAGAGCACCTATTATCATCAATACCAAAAACAACAAGGCAAAACAGATTGTTGTAGATGACGAAAACTATCAGACGAAGCATTACATCTTAGAAGAGATGAAAATTTTCTCTAATAGTCCACAGCAAACACCACAAGCAGAAGAACCCCCAGTGGTAGAGGGGGCAAGATAGCATGTTGGTACTGGCAAGAAAACTAGAAGAAAGCATCATGCTGGGAAAAGATATAGAAATAAAGGTTCTAGGTATAGAAGAAGACCGGGTAAAACTAGGAATCTCCGCACCAAGAGATGTAGAGATCTTTAGAAAGGAAGTCTACTTAGAAATCCAAGAAGAAAATAAAGCTGCCAGTCAGCAGAAGGTTTCTATAGAGGGACTTAAAGGTTTTTTTAGGAAATAGTCCTTTAAGGGACCCTTCTCTCTTGCTCATCCCCTAGAAAAAAAGTATAATAAAGTAAATACTAAAAGAAAAAAGGGAAGTGATGCCATGGAGAGCTTACTAAGGGAAATACTAGAAAAGGTTAGCAACATGGATGCAAGACTGGACAGAATTGAAATCAAATTTGAAAAGCGTTTTACAGAACTAGATAATCGTATTATACAACTAGATAGTAGTATTACACAACTAGATAGTAGTATTACACAACTAGATAATCGTATTACGGAATTAGACCAGCGTCTTACCCAAGAGCATGAAATAACCCGTGAGGAACTAAAAGGTGAGATCCAAAATGTTTACCAAGAAACACAAAAAATCAGAGAAGATATGAGTGCTGTAGAGATGATTACCGCTAAGAACTGGAATGATATTGTCAGACTAAAGGCGGTAAAATTATAAGTAAGAAACAGGTATCATAAGATGCCTGTTTTTTCCATTAAAAATATTTTTGTTTCACTATAAAGTCTTAAGGGAATATACCGATATATATAATAAGCACAAAAAATCTCACCAAAAACCTTGGCCAAGGACAGGTAGATTTTCAAATTATGTATTAAAATAAAAAAAGGCAAGGATGCCGAAACCAAAAATCAAGGAGGAATAACAAATGAGAATTAATAATAACTTAATGGCTATGAATACACATAGACAGTTGGGAATCAGTAACAACATGGGTTCAAAATCAATGGAGAAGTTATCTTCAGGATTTAGAATCAATCGTGCAGGAGATGACGCAGCAGGTCTTGCAATCTCTGAAAAAATGAGAGGACAAATCAGAGGCCTTAACCAAGCTTCTAGAAATGCTCAAGATTCTATTTCTTTAATTCAAACAGCAGAAGGTGCTTTAACAGAAACCCATGCAATTCTTCAAAGAATGAGAGAACTTGCTGTTCAATCTTCAAATGATACAAATACAGAAGTAGATAGAGGAGAAATTCAAAAAGAAATTAATCAGTTAACTTCTGAAATTGACAGAATTGCTAATACAACAGAATTCAATACACAAAAACTATTGAATGGAGATAAAGCTGGCTTAAGAGATGCGGCTACAGGAACTGTAACTGTGCAATCTAATACTTCTGCAACAGTAACAGCTACAGCAGCTTCTACTGGGGCCCTTGATACATCAGGAACAATTATTATTACACGTACTGCTTCTGGGGCAACTAACTTAGGAGATGATTTTGATTTAGGTGATCCAGCTGAATTAAGTATTGCGTTAAATGCTGCTGGAGATACACTGACTGGATTTGGTAGTGATTTAACATTAGCTGGATTAGCTGATATGCAAGTTGGAGAAAGTATTACAATAAGTATTAAAGCTGCTGATGCTGGAAACACTGATGCAACTCAAGCATTGACAATGCAAATAGGTGCCAATAGTGGCCAAACAATGCTTATAGGTATTGATGATATGAGAGCAGAGGCTTTAGGATTAAGAAATAGTGGAGAAGCTCTTGACATTACAGATTCTCAAAAGGCAACAGCTGCTATTACTACAATCAATAATGCTTTAGAAAGAGTATCAGCAGAAAGATCTAAGTTAGGTGCATACCAAAATAGATTAGAGCACACAATCAAGAACTTAGATACATCTTCTGAAAACCTACAAGCTTCTGAATCAAGAATCAGAGACGTAGACATGGCGAAGGAAATGATGGAGTTCACAAAGAACAACATCCTTCAACAAGCTGCTCAAGCAATGCTTGCTCAAGCAAACCAAGCACCTCAAGGGGTACTTCAATTATTAAGATAGTTATTTGTAAAATTTGCAAAAATAGTAGAGGGTCAGAGAGGTTTTCTCTCTGGGCCTCTTTTAAATTATAAGAATTCAAGATATATTTAAAGATATATTTTGTGTTGTTATAATTTATAGATCTATAACTGGAGGTTAAAAGAATGAAATTAAGCATAGGAATGATTGTCAGGAATGAATCAAAATATCTTGAAAGATGTCTAAACGCATTGAAACCAATTATAGAGAATATAGAATCAGAATTAATTATTGTGGATACAGGTTCTACGGATAATACAGTGGAAATAGCAAAACGATTTACGAACAAGGTATTTTTTTACCAATGGAAGGATGATTTTGCTGAAGCTAGAAATATCACTATAGATAAATCCCGAGGAGAATGGTATTTTTACATAGATGCGGATGAGATATTGGAGAATGTAGAGAGCATCATCGAATTTTTTAATAAAAGTATTTATAAAAAGTATAAAGCTTTAGCTGTACAGATAAAAAATCTAGCAGATGATAAGGGGAATATAGGTAGCACATTCTATTCTAAAAGAATTGTTAAAAAAGATAATGGAGTAAGATTTAAAAGTAGAATACACGAACAGCTCCCATCAAGAGAACCTGTGTATTTATCAAATTCAGTATTCATTCATTATGGATACATTAATACGGATAAAGAATTAATGCATGAAAAATTCAAGAGAAATAGTTGCTTGATTAGAAAAGAACTTGAAAATGATCCTAATAATATCTATCTATTATACCATTTGTCAAAGACATATAATTTGCATGGAGAAAATACAGAAGCACTGCAGGCAATACAAAAAGCCTACCAAACAGTTAAAAAAGCAAATACTTATCCCTTATGGATTTGTAATCTAGTGGTAAATATGTGTATAGAGAATGGACTTTTCAGAGAAGCAGAAAAAATAGCAGAAGAGTCAATACAGGCCCAACATCAACAAACTACCTCCTGTTTGGAGATATATTTTTACTTAGCACAGGTTCAAGCACGCTTAAATAAAAATGGCCAAGCTATAGAAAGTTATAAAGAATATCTAAGATTATTAGAGTTATATGAAGAAAACCAACTGAGAGTAGATTATAATGAAGTTTTTGATTTAGGCGGAAAGCTATTTGTATATGAACAAATAGCAGTTCTATATGATGGGCTTTTAGACTTTCATAATGCGATGCTATTCATAAAAAAAACAATTGATTTGTTTAATGAGGAAGAAATTGAGTCGAAGCAATATCTAAACAAGGCTTTCAGTTATATTGTGAAGTTATGTATAAAATATAAGGAATATGACCAGATAGTAGCATCTTATATAGAAATTATAGATCAAATGCCAGAAAATATTAAGCATGAAATAGAGAATAACTTTATAGTTTCTCTAGAATCTTCTATAAAAAATAGTATAAGTCATAAAAAAGAAATAATAAAGAGGTTTTCAAGATTAAATATAAATACCTCGTATATATTCTTAAACAAACTAAGAGAAAAAGTGCAAAAATCCCAAAATATTACAGAAGAAGACGGCCTTAAAATTAGGGAGTTCAGTTTTCATGAACAAATAGGAATTTATGGAGAATTTATTTACCATCTACTGAGAGATCTTATTGATGTAACTGATATTATAAGCAAAATTAATGAAAAAGAGATGAATAGGTATATGGAGTATATTGTATATACGTTTAGTGATTTTTCTACTGTAATAAGTAATTACTTTCAAAAATATAAAGATAAAAAAGATATCAGTTATTGTGTTTTTTCTAAAGCTTTTAAAAGAGCTATATTAATACAAGGTGAAATAGATGATAGGATCTATTTTAACTTATTTAACAGATATGTAAAAGAAGGAATATTTTATCTAGAAAAAGTGTATAAGGAGAATATTTTAGAAGAAGAGAACATTTATATACTAAAAAGCTATGAAGAGATATTCTTTATGTACATGAGAAAAGCCTTTAAGTATAAAGAGACTGATGAAATTCAGTATCTTCAATATTTGCGAAAAGCTCTTAGCTCTTACGATTATATGAAAAAGGGCATAGAATTCTTTCTTGAAGAAGTAAAACAAGAAAAAATAGAAACTAGTTTAGAAAATAGTAGATATGATGAATTTGAAAAGTATAAAGAAACGGTGAAAAAAAACATCAAAATCCTTCTAGAAACCGAAAAAATTGCTGAGGCTAAAGTGCTAATAGATGAATATCTAAAAATTGTGCCAAGTGATTTAGAAATGCTAATACTAAAGTCTGAAGTACAGTTGCAACTTATATGATGATGTGGAAAGTATAAGAGACGAGCAGAGGAGGGAACATAATGAGCAAGGAAATGCTAGTTTATCAGAAGAAACTAAAGAAAAATATTAATTTGCTAATTGAAAAAAATAGATTAGAGGATGCCAAAGAATTACTAGCTCAATATGAAAAAATTATAAAAGAAGACGTAGATACGTACTCTATGAAAAGCATTATCGCTATAATGGAAGGGTATATAGATGAAGCTCTTATAACAATTAATAGAGGTTTAGTCATAAGCCCAAATCATCTCGACCTTTTATACAATAAAGCATATATACTAGAACAAAAGAAAGAGTATAAAGAAAGTTATAAACTATATAAAGAAGTACTAGAGCACACAGATGAACAATCGCTTAAAGAAGAGATAGCAAAAAAATTAGAAGTGATTAACAGTATCGATAATTCTGTAAGCTTAAATGGCAGATTAAGTCTTTTGATATTTCACAATAAGGCAAGTAAAAAACTTCAGGACTACTTAGAAAAGTGGTACTTTGAATTTGGATATACTACAATAGAGACGCTAAATATCAACTTTAATAATGAAAATAAAAGAACCATTATACTTTATAATTTACATCCAAAACCATTATCTATAGAGGAAAAAAATGAGTACAGACAATATGATGACAAGAACTATTTTTTGATAGATTCACTAAGAGAGCAACTCAAACTAGACTTTGGAATTACTGATATTCAAGATTATTTTTATCATACAAAAAACGAAAAAGAATCAATCACAATAGTAGAGAATTCATCAAAAAACTTGATGAAACGATTGTTTAACCAATGCAGGGAGATAGAAAATCAATACTATGAGTCGTTTTATGAAGTTGTAAAAACTTTTGAAAGTTTTAAGCATAGAGCGAGAGTTGAAGTTATTAAATATAAAAATGGTTTAGCGGTTAAGAAAACTTACAAACCAGGAAATGAACGTTTTTTAAAAAGAGAAATTGTTGCACATGAAGTTTTAAGCAAAAAATGCGAAATAATACCACCTATCATTGAAAAGGGAAATAATTATATAATAATTCCATACTATGAAAATATTATAGAAGGAGATAGTGGAAAAAGCAATATTTTAAGGTTAAATATTGTAGAAATTAGTAAATTTATTAAGTTTATATATGATGAAGGCTATGTACATGCAGATTTCCATCCTGGCAATTTTGTATACTCCCAGGAGGAAGGACTAAAAGCTATAGATTTTGAGTTTTTACAAAAATACTCAAAAAAACCTAAAAGCTTTAAACAGTCTTATGATATTATTGGAGTGCCAAAAAACTTTACAGGTGATAGACCTAACTATATAGGAAAAGGACTTATAGAATATTATAATAATTTGTGGTTAAAGTACACAGGACATAGTTTAACAGAGATTGCTTTATTGAGTACTAATGAAACTATCAATAAAAGTAGAGAAGTTGATAGTGTGACAAAAAAGGTGCTGGAGATTATTAATTACACTAAAACCAGTGGCACTGTTTATAATGCACAAAACTTTGAAAGTGCGTATCACTCCTTAGAAATAAAAGGTCAGTATTTTAGAGGGCAACGAGAGCCATTAGAAAGGCTAAAGAATGTGAGATATAATTTTAACGGGAAAGTTGTCTTAGATATTGGGTGTAATATGGGTGGTATGTTACATGCTTTAGCATCTAAAATTAAGTTAGGAGTTGGAATAGATTACAATTATAAACTAATAAATGCCGCAAATAGTATAAAAAGTATCAATAATTCTGCAAATCTACAGTTTTACACCTTTAACTTAGAAGAAGAGAACCTGGATTTAATTAATCATTTTATCTTTTCTGATAAAGTAGATATTTGTTTTTTATTAGCAGTATGTGTATGGATAAAAAACTGGAAAGAAGTAATAACTAAAGCATCTAAACTAGCTCCTAATTTATTGTTCGAATCCAATGGAACAGCACAACAGCAAGATGAGCAATTAAACTACCTCAAAGATAATTATAAGATAATAACTTTGGTAAATGAGTGCTCTTTTGACGACCCTAGAGATAAAAGCAGAAAATTATTTTTATGTGAAAAAAGTTTTAACTGTAGCACAAAAAAAACACTGGATGCAAGTAAATTAGGACTTAAAAATACAGTACCCCAAAAGAAAGGGAGACCTGCTTAAACTGGGTAGAGTCACAAAGGGACAGAGGGTTTTTTTATAAAGCATGATAGAGGGGCACTATTAATGGAGAAGAAGGTAAAAAGACCGTGGAAATAATATTAAAAGCTTATAATATGAGTGAAGGTATAGAAAAGACTGAAAGAAACAGGGGTTAAAGCTGCTGAAGAAAAGTAGTTAAGACAAGACAGAAAGCTAGATTAACAAGGACAATTAAGCATGTTTTAGTAAAGACGCAATAACCCCAGACACCTTAAAAAATGAGCATGGATATTGCTCAGAAAAGAGGAGATAAGGATGGATAAATACATAGAAGTTATGAAACAAATTTTACCTTTATTAGAAACAATAGAAGAAGGATTTTCTCATATCCAAAACCAACTAACAGAACTCCGCTATGAAGAAGCTTTAGCTATGCTACAGGATGTGATAGAGGGTATAGCTAGCATAGATGGCGCAATGAAACCTATATATGAAGAACTTATGGAAAACAATATAAGTAATTTATCATTACTTCTGAAGGAAAGCATCAGTAAAGCTATACATAAATATAAAAGAGGAAAAGAAATTAACCTAGAGATACAAGTACAAAATGAAATTATTCCAGTTTTTACAGATTGGAAAAGAGAGATAGAAAAAACATTAAAGCCCTATGTTGTATCATAAACCTAAAAATCTAATAAAAAACCAACTTTGCAAAGTATAACTCAAAAAAGGAGGAGACAAGATGGATATAGCAGAGATACAAACTGCTGGTCTTCCTGATATGTTAGAGGTTTATATCAAAATGATAGAGCAATTAGTAAATCCCAGCTTAGGAATAAGTCTTGGTGCTAAACCTTAGGGATTCTTTAAACTTAAAAATCTTTTTATCTTTAGGTGGTATAATTGAAAACTTCATAGAAAAACATTCAAAAATAGGCAATTAGTCCTAAAGTCTAAGAGGATTTATGTCGATACACTTTTATGGAAGATTATATCTTAGTGGCTGAGGCATGATATAGATGATTATTCATCATAATTCAAATGCTCTAAGCACCTTGAAAACATTAAAAAATAACAGGGAAAGTACTGAAAAGTCTACACAGAAGTTGTCTTAGGTTATAGAATAAACATTGCAGCAGATGATGCAGAGAGTTCAGCCATCAGCAAAAAAAGTGTGCACAGATTATTAAGGGATGTGGATTGAAGGAGAATTAAAAGAAATATATTTGGATGTAGCTATTTAATAATAGCGATGAGTTTTCGGAGATGCTTGCTGATTAGTGAATTATCATAGGGAGGGGGGGTCAATGTGAGAATAAATAATAATTTAATTGCCAGCAACGCACATAGACAACTAGATTTAAACGTAATTAATACATCTAAATCTATGGAAAAATTATCATCAGGATACAGGATAAACAGAGCAGGTGATGATGCAGCAGGTTTATCAATATCAGAAAAAATGAGAGGTCAAATCAGAGGACTACATCGTGCCAGTAGAAATGCTCAAGATAGTATATCCCTCATTCAAACCATGGAGGGGGCACTAGCAGAAAAGCATGCAATGCTACAACGTGGAAGAGAACTATCTGTTCAAGCAGCGAATGATACATTAACAGATGAAGATAAACAATCAGTTCAGAATGAAATAAATCAACTCAAAAAAGAAATAGATAATATATCAAATAGCACTCATTTTAACGGTATTAAATTATTAAATGCAAATAGTATAGATGTAGGGGAAGCAGGGAAAATAGTAGAATTCCTACAAAAAAGTTGGTTAGAACAATCCGAAAAACTTATTAAAGATTATTTTGGTCTGGAAGCCGACGGAGTAGAGTTGAAAATAAATTTAATTGAAGGGGTAAAGGGAGGGACACTGGCATACGTTAGTGGTTTAGTAGATGTAGGTACTGGAAAGCTAAGTAATTTGAGTTTAGTAATAGAAATGGCAGATTTTAGTCCTGCAACATGGCCAAATGGCGGAACAGCACCAATGTATAATGATAGAATAATAGCTCATGAAATGGTTCATGCAGTAATGGCAAGAACAATGAATTTTGCAGCACTACCAACATGGTTTAAAGAAGGAACAGCAGAATTTATACATGGAGCCGATGAGAGACTTCGTGCAGACATCGCATGGGAAGTAGGGGGTTCGAATGTATCAGCAGTTTATACAGCATTAGGAACAGGAGATCATTCAACTTGGGGAGGACAAACAGCCAACATAGAATCAGCAGTACAAAGCCTTATTAATCAAGTAGATTCTCCTTGGGTAGGGACTAGTGCTATGTACTCAACAGGGTATTTAGCAACTAGGTTTTTAGATTACCACATACGTTCTAATGGTGGAGAAGGTATAAAAGACGTAATGGTTTATCTAAACACTAACCAAACACACACTTTAGACGATGCTTTGAAGAATATTTCAAATGGTAGTTATGCAGGAGGTTTAACTGATTTTTATAACGATTTCAAGACAAACGGTTTAGATTATTTTAAAAGTCAGATAAATTTGTATAACGACGACACAGGTTCTGTTTGGGGTAGCGATGTAACAGGAGGAGCGTCAAGGAATGCAGAGGACGTAGTACCAGACATAGCAAACATAAACCCTCAGCCACTATCAGGATTTTCTATTATATGGCCAGATGTTCAACCACCAGAAATAAGCAAACTAAACTTCCAAGTAGGAGCCAATTCTGGGCAACAAATAGTATTACAATTAATAAGTACAAGCTGTGAGAGTTTAGCATTAACTAATGTCAATGTAGTTAATAACGCATCTCAAGCTATTGATTCCTTCGACACAGCTATACAAATAATATCATCTCACCGTTCTAGATTAGGAGCAATCCAAAATAGACTTCAACATACTATGCAAAACCTGGATAACGCAGCAGAAAACTTAACTTCTTCTGAGTCCAGAATCAGAGACATAGATATGGCGAAAGAGATGATAGCACTAACTAAACAAAATACCCTTCAACAAGCGGCCCAAGCAATGTTAGCGCAAGCCAATCAAGTACCACAAGGAGTATTACAATTATTAAGATAAAAAACAAGATTAGTCCTTAAAATTAACACATTTTTATCACACGAGATATTTAAATTGAATATCTCGTCTACAACATGTCTATGGCAGCACCTATAGTTCAAAGGCATTGAAATAGCTATAGATTTTAGGGAGGAATAAAAATGAAAATAGCCAATAACTTAACGGCCATTAACACCCATAGACAACTAGGGATTTCTCATATAGCCAACACAAATTCAATGCAAAAAATATCATCAGGTTCAAGAATTAATACAGCAGGAGATGATTCAGCAGGTTTAGCAATCAGTGAAAAAATGAGAGGACAGATAAGGGGCTTAAATCAAGCTTCTAGAAATGCCCAAGACACAGTGAGCTTAATTCAAACAGCCGAGGGAGCCTTAAATGAAACACATTCTTTGCTTCAACGTATAAGGGAGTTAATGGTTCAAAAAGAAAACGGAACTCAAGCAAAATCCGACAAACAATCCATAAACAGAGAAGTTAAACAACTAGTATCAGAGATAGACAGAATAGCGAATACAACTCAATTCAACAATCAAAATTTATTAAACGGAAAATTCAAAGGAACTTTTCAGATAGGAACCAACTCAGGTCAAAGTATAGCTTTAAATATCAGACAAATGGACGCCATAGGCATAGGAGTAATACCCACCATAGCTCAAGTAAATAGAACCCTTAATGAATCTTATTGGGGAACTATATCTGACATATCTAGTGTAGCAATAGAAGAAGGGAAAACATATACACTAAAAGAGATAGATAATCCATTTATACATTGGGAAGGTTCTTATGGGTTTTATGTGCATCATATTTTAGTTGACGACAAGGATAAAATCGTAGGTTTTTCAGGCAAGCAATCCACATATATCAATTTACTAGAAAGTCCTGTAGATAAATTAGAAGATATGAACTATGCAAGCTATATGACTTCAGGGTATAACTATCCGATAGGTATACATATAGATAATGATAATTATGTAGGCATGCCTGAAGGAACAACACTAACTATAAACACCTTAAATATACAAGAAAATTCATTTACTATTCAAGCTACTGCCAGCACAGATTTTCTTTTAGATGGATCTATATTTACAGTGGGCAGATTTATAATAGAGAGATACCAAGACAGTTGGGATATACTAGTAATGTACGACCAGGATTATAACGAAATCGCATACTCTGTTTATGAACAATATTATTTTCCAGGAGATCCTCACTATGATGACTATTATAGCTATGACCCTTATTATAATAATGAGATAGGGCACATTTGGAGAACCGGTATTGGTACAGGAGACATAGTAATAGAAAATAAAGTAGCCCTTTTCTACCCAGACCAAGTGGATATAGATGCACAATTAGACGAAATATCCATCAAATCCGTTGATAGAGCTATCCAAAGGGTTTCAACAGAACGCTCAAAACTAGGAGCGCTCCAAAATCGTCTAGAATATACTGTTAAAAACCTAGATAAATCCTTTGAGGATTTGCAATCAGCAGAGTCTCGTATTAGAGACGTAGATATAGCAAAAGAAACTATTAATTCCACTGTACAAAACATACTACAACAATCAGCACAAGCAATATTAGCACAAGTTAATCAAGATAATCAAAGTGTAATACAGTTATTAAGAGCATAAAACTTAAAACCAAATTAATCGGACAAAATATTTTAATTGGAGCTGTATAAGCATGAAAATAACCAACAACATACCTATTTTAGCAGCTTTTAATAATTTAACCAAAACAAACAAAAAACTTTCAAACACTAAAGAAAAACTATCCAGTGGCATGAGAATAAATAAATCTGCAGATGACCCTGCAGGTTTATTTATTAGTGAAGGGATGAGGGCAAGAATAAGAGGTCTAAAACAAGCTACAAGAAACGCTAATAACGTATATTCTCTATATCAAACTACTGAGGGGGCATTAACAGAAGTAAGTCATATTTTGCAAATAAAGAGCACAAAGGGACGGAGGTTTTGTGTTAGAAACTACTAATAGTCATCTAAAAGAGTATAGTAAACTTCTTCGATAGGAGAGCAGGTAAAACTGCTAGATGGTGAAGCTAGCTAGCGATCTTAGGTGAAAACTTCATAAAATAGACAAAAAAGACCCTGAGAAGGGTCTTTTTTCTGCTGTTTTTTGCACAAACTTTATGAGTAGAAACAGTTAAAAAATCTATATTTGTGGTAAAATATAAGTATAATAAAAAGATTGTGATTAGGAAGTGATGAAGATGAAGCTATTAAATCCAATGAATGATTTTGTATTTAAAGCTCTATTTGGAAGAGAAGATCAAACAAGTAAGCAACTACTCATAGATCTATTAAATGATACCTTAAGGGCAAAGGGAGAAGATTTGATTAGAAGTGTAAAGTACCTCAACCCATTTAATTATAAAGAGCATGAATTTGATAAACTATCGGTATTAGATATTAAAGCAGAGACAGAAAAGGGCGAGCGAGTAAACATTGAGATTCAGGTAAAGCCAGAAATAAGCTATAGAAAGAGAAGCCTCTATTACTGGGCAAAGACCTACGCAGAAACCATAGGAGAAGCAGAGCCCTACGAGGAACTGAAAAAAACCATCGTTATTAATATTATGGATTATGACGCTATCAAGGAAAGTAAAAAACTACATACGCATTTTAAGCTATTAGAAAGAGAAGAACATTTTACCCTAACAGAAGACCTGCAAATTCATTATTTAGAGGTGACTAAGCTAGAAAAAGAAATAGAAGTATTAGAGGGAGTAGAACTATGGATGGCCTTTTTAAAAGAAGCTGGAAAAGTAGGTAATGAAGAGAGGATAGAAAGATTAAAAAGGAGGAGTGAGAATATGAGTAAAGCAATAGAATCTTTAGAAACGGTAAGTGCCGATGAGAAAATGCTAGAAGCTTATAGAGCTAGAGAGAAGGCGAGGAGAGATGAAATTTCTAAGATTGCTTATGCTAAGAAGCAGGGAATAGAACAAGGAATAGAACAAGGAGAAAAGCGAGCTAAGATTGAAACTGCAGAGAAAGCCTTTAAGAATGGTGCAGATTTAGATTTTGTAGCAGAGATTACAGATTTACCACTAGAAGAATTAAAAGAAATAGAGAAGAGAGTACAATCAGAACGGAGCCAGTAAACCACGGGGACTAGTAAAATACGAGGACGGTTCTTCTGGTTGAATTTTCTACATCAAATGATAAGCTATACTAAGAGTGTAATAGCGTATGCCTAGAAGAGGAAGAGAAAAAAGTCAAAGTGGAATATACCATAATAAATGAAGAAGTTTTATCGGCATTTTTAAGCTTCAGAGAAGAAGTAGAAAGAATACTTAAACCTTACACTATTTCTTAAAAGAAAGGAGCTGATCCCATGGATATAGCAGCTTTATCAATGAGCCTAAACCAAATGAAGGTAGCCCAGCAAGCCAGTATCTCCGTTATGAAGATGGCAATGAATGCAGGACAAACCCAGATGAATGATATGGTACAAATGGTGCAGGAAAACACCAAGATGATGGAGCAGTCTGTTAACCCACACCTAGGTAAGAATCTAGACATAAGCTTATAAATAACTACAAATGAGATGATAACGTGACAGAGAAAGAGCAGGTAAAAAAGCAGCTACAAGAGGAGTTAGAGAAAGTCAAACAGCGACTACAGATGCTAGATATGATAGAAGAAAAACTCTTTCAGATGAAGGAGCTAGCCCAAAGAGTAGTAGATGAAGATTTAACCGATGAAGAAATTCAAGAGATTAACAAACAAGTCCAAACCCTAGGAGAGCAGGTCAAACTACTAGATAGTGAGGCTACCCAGTTGTCCTAGATTAAAATCCAACTAAAGTAGACAGCGAAGATCCTGAAAGGGGTCTTTTATACCTTCAAGAAAAAGTAAGGATTTGGAAAAAATCATAGAAATACAAGTACTAGGATAGGAAGAGTTTGTATAGAGGGAGAGGTGGTTTATGGTAGAGGGTAAGAGGTATGAATTACCTTGTTAAGGGAAGCAGGAAAAGAAGGTAATGAAGAAAAAATTCCTATAATTTAGTAAACATTACCAGAAAAAAGCCGATAATATTTATAGAAACTACTTAGTAGGAAAGTTCATGAAAAATACAAAGATGATGGATTAGCTATGAGTCAGTACCTACATAAGATCTTAGATAAGAAGCTAGAGCATTACGATATTACTAACAGTCTTGAGAAGTGCCTATAATGCTTTAAGGAGAAAAGAAAAATTTTACAAAGGACTATGCTAAGGGGGGAGTATGATGAATGTTAATAGTGTAACAAGCAGAGATCATTATCTAACTAGATCATCAGAGGTAAAGGAGAGTAAGAAAAATAATTACAAAGATAACGATAACACAAAAAAAGAAGTAAAGGACGAATATATTCCATCACCAAAAGAGGAAAGAACGGTTACTTATCAAAAGCCTACCATTAAACCAGATATGGTTACCATACAGAGATTAAAAGAAGAAAGTGAAAGAACTCATAGTCAGCTAAAAGAAATGGTAAGGCAACTTTTAGAGAAACAAGGTTTGACCTTTAAGGATTTAGAGGGATTAGAAACAGTAGTTGAGATTGATGAAGAGACTCGCCTAAAAGCACAAGAGATGATAGCAGAAGGCGGACCCCTAAGCCCTGAGAAGGTTAGTGATAATATAGTGGCTTTTGCTAAAGCTATATCTGGAGGAGATCCGGATAAAATAGACATGCTCATATCTGCTATAGAGAAGGGCTTCAAAGAAGCATCTAATATGCTGGGTGGAGAGCTGCCAGAGATCAGTAAAAAAACCTATGATTTAGTGATGGAGAAAATGGAGGCATGGAGAGAAGAATAGAGATAACAGCTACAGGGAGGGTTCTTGTGGTTGATTAAGACTGGAAAGGTGAAAAAATTCATAAGATCCAACCGGTATAAGACCTAGGGAGCAGGTAAATTTGCTAAACACTGGGAATACCTAGCTGCCCTAGGCTTAAATATTATTTGATACCAGAGAAATTGAATCAAGGTTAATTAGGGAATAATTACAATATTATTTGCTACGGGTCGTTCTCTTCCATCCGAGGGCTTGTTTAAAAGGACACCATTAAAATACATAGCGCTAGATCCTCCTCCATCAAGATTATAAGCATCCTTCACTCCCAGTTCCAGCAGCTTATCCTGTAGGGATTCTAAAGTAACACCTATGCTCCAGTTGTTTTGTCTGCCATCGATAACGATCATGATCAGGTCATCATTAGCATACTTTCCAATGATTGTTCTAGGTTGGCGAGTAGTTTTCCACTTATCTGGAATTGCTACCTTTTTTCTCTCTTTCAGCAAAACAGGAATGAAGCTTACCCCTTGATAAGGCTCTAAAGACATAAGTTCCCTTTCAGAAGCTGGTATTCCTCCTACCACCTGGCCTTGATGATTAATCCCTGCAAAAAATAAATCCCCTGGATAACCATTGAAAGATTCTACTAAGTTTCCATCAACTACGGTATTTCCTATCATTTGTGCGTAAGATAAACCATTACGCCGCTCAGTATAGAAACCGCCTCCATTAATGGCTAAAACCGCCGAGGTTCTTTTAGCTGCACTTGAAGTGGTTTCTAGCTTTCCTAAGGTGTCTTGTGCCAATACAACTTTAAACCCTTGTGGATCAAAAAGTTTAACTTTTGCAATATACCCTCTATAGCCTAGCTCTGCAAGCTGAAAAATCTTGATTTCAGTTTTATCAGAGATATACGTGGCAACGGTGGGTCCTAGCATGTCTAGTATTTTTTGTTCGTAAACGTCATCAGATAGCTGTCTATGAGTAGTGCTTACTTGAGAAAATTCAGATAAACTCTCTTCTTGAAAACGGAAAGTTTGCTCTTGTTCTTCAATATTGATCCCTAGCGCCATCACTTTTTCTTGTAAAAGATCCATTTCCTTCTGTAACTGTTTTACTTCTTCCTGTAACACAGTTGTAGGAAGCTCCAGTAACTTTTCCTGATGCATAAACTCCTGGCTGACTAGAAAGAGTGGCAGGAAAGGGGCGACTAAGAATAACATAAATAAACTAATTTTGTACACTTGGGGCCTCCTTGAGAATTTTTAAACTTTTTTCAAGCTCTTTCAAATTTTGATCTAGTATTTCCAATCTCCTATCAATTCGAATTTGAAGGGATGCAGAATCGGACAAAGTAGAGTCTGTGCTTTCAAGACTTTGTATCAGATTAACTATTTCTTGTTTTAGTGTATGCACTTCTTCTGACAGCTGTTGGATATTCATAGCATTTTCTTGTTGTACATTCCTTATGGTTGTATCGATATAGTCTTTAGCGTAGGTATAACCATAATAGACAACAAATCCCCATAAACTTATACTGAAGAAAATTATTAAGACTGTTATGAGTATTTTTTTTGATTTTTCTATTTTGTTCTTAGTTAAATCTTCATTTGCCATGGATAAAGTCTCCTTTTTATATATAGGGTATAGGCATATGTCTATATATGCAATATATTAACGTAAATAGAAAAATTTATCAAGTGAACCTTAAACATAGTCCTACTGAAGGTCCTAAGTAGAACTTTTTTCTCTATATGTAGCTACGTTAAGTGATTTCAGAAAATAAGTTTCTGAACATTATAAAAAAATTCTTATTTTCCCTAAAACTTCCTTAAAAAAAGCCGATAATATTCCGATAATATTAATGTAGTGTTAAAGACATAAGCAGCTAATAATATTCCCAAAGTCATTGTTGAACAATTTTTAAAAACGATATAGAGGAAAAATCAGTAGAGAATATAAGCTTCTTAGTAGAAGAACACGCAGTTAGATAAAAAATGCTAGCGTTAAGGAGGAATTAAGGATGGAAATCACAAAAATACAACCTCAGTCGGTTCAACAAGTGCAAAAATATCAGACTCAAAATACAGATAAACAATACCATTCTCAAACAAATACTGCTCAAATAAAGCAGCAAAGTAAAGCCGGTAGAGATATTCTACAGAGAAAAAAAGAAGGAGATACCTTAAATATTGGAGAAGAAAAGCTAATTGAGATGATTGAAAGGGCAAATAAAAGCCTAATAACACCTCCAACAGAGCTTCAATTTTCTATACATGAGGCAACGAAGCAAATTAGTGTGAAGGTTACCAATACTGAAACAAAGGAAGTAATAAGGGAAATTCCACCAGAAAAGATTCTGGATATGGTGGCAAAGATGTGGGAGTTAGCAGGTTTAATTATAGACGAAAAAGCATAAAAGACAGAAAATCCTTACATAAGAGAGGAGAATAAAAATGGCAACAAATAATCCCTATGCAGCCTATGCCAAATATGTTAAAAAAACAGTAAAAGAAGAAGGCGAGAATCAAGATGTACAAACAGAGGTAGCTACATCGTCAGCACTTAAGTCGGTACCAGAGACTAACACAAGAGCCTATATGGGGGTGCCACCAAAACCCAATGCTACAAAATCTATACCACCAAAGCCAGCAGGAGCACAAGCCGTATCTGCTAATAACTACCTAGAAAGCAAAATCCTAACTGCTCCACCAGAGAATCTTACACTGATGCTGTATGAGGGAGCTATTCGTTTCATGAACCAAGCAGTAATTTATATTAGTGCAAAAAACAATGAAAAAACCAACGTTGCTATCCAAAGGGCACAGGATATTTTTATTGAGTTAATGAGTACTTTGAATCAAGAAATAGAGATGTCTAAAAATCTATTTAGCCTTTATGAATTTATGAACTATAGGTTAGTAGAGGCCAACATAGAAAAAGATCCAGAAAAACTTCGAGAAGTAATTACTATGACCAAAGAGCTAAGGGACACTTGGGAAGAGGCAATGAAGCAATATAAAGCTATCTAATGGTAATAGTACCCTTCGCTCCACTCAGCATGACAAATTACGGAAAATTAACGTTAATGATTACTTGAATAGAAAAAACTCTCTAAAGTGAGGACTTTAGAGAGTTTTTTATTTATTATTGATAGATTTGTATAGTACTGTTTGCAGCGTTCCATACAACCAGATAACCATAGTTTTCTAAATCTCTGACAGCCACTAGATCTTCGCTAGCTGCTAGTTCTATATCCAATAGCTTAGAGACGTCTGTCATAGCGATATGGGCTCTTTGGTTTAGTAGATGCAATGAAAGTTTTCCTTCTTCTATACTTTCTCCTAGCTTAGCATAGTTTCCTTCAAGATCAATAACTGCTTTTAATTCCATTGAAGGAGCTGGAGTAAGTCCTCCTGTTAGTAAGTTAGTGAATTCCTCCTCTGTAATAACCATAACTGAGGTTGGCAGTTGGATAGTAGAGGAATCAAGCTTTTTAGAGGTAGAGGTCATTTTCATGTTTAGCTGACCCATAGGGGTTACAAAAGTTAAAGTAGCGTCTTCATGGTAGGAATCATCCTCAAATGTGCTGACTTGGTGGTAAAGGCTTCCTTTAGTAAATTCTTTTGCCATTTCCTTATAAGGTGCAAGGAAGGTGTTATATGCCTGTAATGCTTCCTGCATTTCTTCTTCTGTTGGCATAGCTTCAGATGGTATAAGGCCAGAAGGTAATTGATCTATATTATTGAGGATGTATTGGATGTAAGCATCTAAAAGATCGATCATCTCATCAGATGTTAGAGTTAAGGTATAAACATTATCTTCTTGCGTCATACCTAAATCCATACCTAAGTCCATCTCTTCTATAAATGCCACCATATCTTTTAGGATATTGCTATTCAGTTCAATGGCATTTTGATTGTTCTGTAGCATAACATATTCTTCTGAAATAGCTACTGCTTCACTTTGACCTATTGCTGCTAAAAAAGCAAGAACAGCGTCTCTATTAATATACAGATTTGAGCCTTGTGTATACGCCTTGATTGTTGGGATAGTTTGTAATCCTTCGGCATCTTTGATATGCATTTCTGTATAAGAGGTAAAGTCCTTTAAATTTGTTTGTGAATACATATGTACATGATAATGATGACTTGAGTCAGGAGGAGTCACTAGTGTCAACTCCATTGATATATTTCCCTCCATAGCATCCCATTCATACATACTCTTTAACTCTTCCCAGTAGGATGTTTCTGCTGAAGCAAATCCAACTGTAGTCAGCATTAAAGCTAATACTAAGGTAATAATTAACATTTTTTTCATGTTTTTTGCACTTCCTTTCAATTGTTTTTTCTAACTACTTACCACTTTTCCTACATTTTACCATTAAATTGCCTTTTTTTCAATTACTTATCACTAAACCTTAAAATATCCTGATTCAGAACATGACTTAAACAGGATAATATGATAATATAAAATAAGTTAATAATAAGAATTAGATAGAATTACTGGGGGCATAAAATGAAAATCAATTTTGAAGGAAAAAACAAAAAACTAATAGTGATTGTGGTAATGCTGCTGATTATTGGACAATCCTTTGTAAGCAGTATTTCTTTGAAGCTATTGCTTAACACAACAGCAATACAAATTATTTTTGCAGGAATATTTATATCTATATTTGTTAGTTTCTCGATGACAACTTTAACTGATACATTAAGAATGACTAAAGAAAGTTTTATAAAGGAAATCAATTATACTGAGGATATCTATAAAGTTCATAGTCTTGCAGCAAAGGTGAAAAGGGACGGTTTATTATCCATACAATCTGAGATCAATATTGAGGAAGATACTTTTTTAAGAGATGCTATGATTTTGTTAAATGATTATAAAAAGCCAGAGGTGATCAGAGATATTCTAGAAAAGGATATCGAGGCAAGAGAGGCAAACTTACTTAAAGCCTATCACGTGTTTAAGATGATCTCCCACGTGGCACCTTCTCTAGGACTTATTGGAACTTTGGTGGGATTGATCGGTTTATTGGCAAATATGCACCAACCCTATGAGATTATGAACAATATGGCAGCAGCTTTAGTAAGTACACTTTATGGAAGCTTGATAGCCAATTTTATTGCTGTACCTATTATGGTAAGGATTAAAGAGTATGTGGGTAAAAATATTTTAAGATATGCTATGATTACTGAAGGCATATTGTTGATTGCGGAAAATGATTCTGCAAGGAATGTTTTCGATAAAATGAATGTTATGTTGAAGGAAGAAGATCGGTTGGCGTACCCTGGAAAAAGGGCAGATGAAAGGAATTATCAACTTCATGAGTTTAAAATATAAGAATAAAAAAGATGAATTAGAATTCTCTAATAGTTGGATCATTACCTATAGTGATATGATCACCATTGTTCTATGTTTTTTTATTATATTTTTCATCTTCACTGCAGAAGAAACTAGTTTACTATATACTATAAAAGAAACCCTTACTTCAGAGGTGGAGGATTTGAGCAGTCAGGTAGATGAACTGAGTAAAGAAAATGAAGTGCTAAAAAATGAAAAAGATTCTTTAGCCGCTTTACTTTTTGGACTAGAAGATATAGAAATAGATATAGTCCAGTCTCAGGAAGAGTTTATTGCTTATTTAAGGGAAAAGAATCTTTTAGACCAAGTAAATATTATACAAAACGATACCGGACTTTTGATTCGATTTAAAGATGGCATCCTATTCCCTAGCGGAAGAGCCGACCTATCGGAGGAGGGTAAAGTAGTATTAAACCATATTGGAGACAAGTTACAAAAAATCGATAACAAAATTATTGTAGCAGGGTATACAGATAACCTCCCTATAAGTACTTCCTTATACCCATCAAACTGGGAACTATCTGTAGCTAGGGCTATTAATGTAGCAAAGGTTTTGATAGAGGATCAGTCCATAGCAGAAGAACGAATTTCTGTTAGTGGTTTTGGAGAAAATCATCCTATTGCCACCAATAATACGGCAGTGGGACGAGCCAGCAATAGAAGAATTGAGATTACGATTCTTCATTAAAGTTCATCATGAACTTAAACTGGGAGGATGTTTCGTCAGATTCCGTGAAAATTGTCACCCTGAGCGTAGAGAATGGGTCTTATAAGGTTTAGAATATAGGATTCTTCACTACGTTCAGAATGACAAAAATACAAATACTAAAGATACAATTAAAGATAAAAATAAAGATACAAATAAGGTTAGTTTTTACGTAGTCTGTCGTTTTTGCTCGGGTTATTGAAGCAATCCATCAACAATTTCCTGCTGACTTTTCCCTGCCCCTAATTCTTCAGCAATAGAGATTTTGTTAAGGACAGCTTTTTTTACTTTTGGGACTTTGGACATATTGTTGATAACTACTCCTCCAGTAAGTATGCCATCTTTGGCATAAAACCTATAGCGTGCTTCTCCATCAAAAGTGCTGAAGGTATCTGTGAAGTCTTGTACATCGCCTATAGAAAAAACCGACAATCCACCGATATTTAGTAAAGTACTTAATTGGCTAGGCTGGTAGCGTTGACTGCCCCCTGTCATGTTTTCCCCAGCGACTTTTCCTTGGTCACTGGCGGTGTTCCAAAGTCCTAGGATATTTCCTTCAATTTGAATTGTATCCCCCGCAGCAAAAATGTCTTTTAGATTACTTTTCATTTGATGATCTACTTTAATTCCTTTATCTACATCTAAAGCCGCTGACTTTGCTAAATCTAGGTTAGGCCGAATACCAGCTGAGAATAATACTGCATCTGTTTGTAGTTCCTGTCCGCCTTTTAAAGCTAATCCAGTTACTTTTTCTTCTCCTAAAATAGCCTCCACTGCTGTATTTGTATAAATATGAAGATCTTTTTGCTGTAGCTTTTCAGTGAAGACTTTAGAAATCTCTTCGTCCAGTTGTCTAGGCAGTAGGTAAGGAAAAAATTCAACTACATTTACTTTCTTACCTAGTTCCTTAATAGCCCAGGCAGCTTCTAATCCCAACAAGCCCCCTCCAATGACAGTAACTGTTTGACAGTTTTCAAGATAATGTTGAAAACTTTTCAAATCCTCTAATGTTCTTAAAGCAAAAACTCCTGGCATTTGTGCACCAGCTACAGGTGGCACAAAAGGATGGCTGCCTGTGGCAATGAGCAACTTATCATAAAATATTTTTTTACCGTCAGATAATTGAAGTTCCTTCTGATCTGGGTTAAGTGCTTCTACTGTTACCCCTAAATCTACGGCAATATGGTTTTCATCATACCACTGCTTTTTGTTGAGTAAAAGCTCCTCATCTTCAAAGCGTTTACTGATGAAGTGAGATAATTTTACCCGATAATAAGTTAAGTATTTTTCACTGCTGATAATTTTTATGCTGCCCTGTGGATCAAACTTACGAATGGTTTGTGCAGCAGATAAGCCAGCAATTCCATTGCCAATAATAACATACTTTATAGTTTCTTGCATTTCATCAAAACCCCCTCTTATTAATAAACTATATCATCAGCGTTAACCTAAACCAAAATTTGTCGTTGTTCCAAGACCCTTCGCTACCCTCAAAATGACAGTTCGACAGAATTTTTGAAATAAGTGAATTAAGTTAACGCTTATGAAAACTATATAAAAGTGTTTTCAATAAGTCGCTATAGACTATTTCCTTTTTTACCCACTTTCTTCTATTAAAACCAGATAAAACCATAAAAAAGGAAATGCCTTCAAGTCTAGTAAATTCAATCCATTGACAAATACAGTCTTTCTACCTACAATGAGGTGAGAAAGGGGGAGTACTATGAAAAGGAAAGTTGCATTGATCATGGTTGTTTTTTTCTCATTATGGACACTTTTTGTTTTGTATCCAAATCCGTATCGGCTTTTTGTCAGTGTATATCGTATTTTCCATCCCCCAGTAGATGCAGCAGCGGTGATTGAGCTTCTAGAAGAAGCCCCTGCTTTGCCACGGGATATTGAAAATTTTGTTTTAGAAAGAGTTCCTTATCAGTTTGATTGGCAGACCTATGGGGTACCTTTTTATTTTCCTACAGCAGCAGAAGTAGTAGGGAATGGAGCAGGAGACTGTAAAAGCCGCTTTATTGTGTTAGCTTCTGTATTTGAGGCTTTGAATATTCCTTATCAACAAAGTTTTTCCTTAAGTCACTTTTGGATTGATTATGAAGGAAAAGAGGAAATCCCTATAGAGAGAGAAGAAAATGCTTTTCTTTTGAGAACAGAGGAGGGTTTTAGAATACAGCTTCCAAGGGAAGATTTAAAGGAAATTCTAGAGGTGCTATGGGAGGGTTTCTGGGAATACATGCCTGATCATAGAAAAGTTTTGTTTCTTTTAGGCGTACCTATGACACTTTTAACAGGATGGATATCAAAAAAGGTATTGACGAGAAAAAGAACCAAACTGAAATTTGCTAGGTATGTTTAAAGGGTATTGATAAGGCAGCTCCCTATGGTGATTTCTCTAAAAATAAGATATAATAGAGATAAAATCAACTGAAGACCGTGGGGGTGCTGCTTATGAATTTGATTAACTGTCCAAAGTGTGGTAGGTTGATAAGGGATTCTGGTGATGGGGAAGTACTGTGCAATAGATGTGCAGAAGCGGAAGGGAATCCTTATAAAGTCATCCGTGAATATGTATATCATCATCAAGGGGCATCTGTGATGGAGGTGGCGGAAGCCACTGGAGTGAGTAAAAACTTAATCTTAAAATATGTAAAAGAAGGTCGGCTATCTTTATTGGAGGAAAGAAGTATACTTGCCCATTGTCCAAAATGTGGTGCAGTATTGGAGTCTGGCAGGGCTTGCAGCAGATGCTTAAGAGATGCACTGTCAGAGGAGAGAGAAAGTCCTGACGCAAGAAAGAAAACTTCTGTCACAGGATTCGGCAGAAGGAGAAGATAAGACAAAGGGCATAGTCTGACAATTTCAAATATTCTATTGAACTTCTAAACTATAGTTGGTATACTGAAAGAGCAGTACCAACTATTTTTTATAAAGGGGGGTCCTTATGACAAGGAATCCAAGAGAAATATTTAATGAATTTGTACAGGGCTTAGGAGCTGTACAGGCAACCAATGCTAGCCAAGTAGAAGCCTTTATGAAGTTAAATGCAGCAGCCTACAAAACTGATGTAGTAGATCTAAAAACAAAGGAATTAATCAGTGTAGCGATTGGTGCTTATAATCGTTGTGAATATTGTATTGTGTTCCATGTTTACAAGGCATTAGAAGCTGGAGCAACTCGAGAAGAAATCATGGAGGCGGCTATGGTGGCAGTTGCTTTTGGTGCAGGCCCTTCTATGGCTTACTCTGTAACATTACTAAAACAATCTATTGACGAGTTTGAAAAGGATTTCTTAGCAAAGGCTTAGTGAGATTTTACATATTCAATTTATTTTAAGAACCCAGGAGGAAAAATATGCCACATATTAGTTTTGAAGGTCCTAAGCTGACAAAGGAACAAAAAGAAGAACTAGTAAGAAAGATTACAGAAGTTTCTACCAGTGTTTTAAAACTGCCTAAAGAAGCGTTTACTGTGGTGATTAGAGAAAATGACTTAGAAAACGTTGGCGTAGGCGGAGAATTACTAGCAAATAAGTTGAAAAAATAGTGTAAAATCCCCCGCTTTGTAGAGAAGCGGGGGTTGATTTTTTAATGAAAAATACTGGCTTGGATATCTAAGCTTTTATGAAATATTTTTTCAAAGCACTTTTCAAACTTCATGGCACCACTAATTTCTAGGTCTACTGGATGGTCAGCTTGAAGCCTCACCTTGACCTTATCATGGGTGATGGTGCAGTAAAGGTCCTTGACACTGCCATAACCTCCACGATCTAGTTTTTCCGCCATTTGAAGAAAAACAGTGAGTTTTCTTATAATATCATAGTCATTTTTATCAATCAACATTGTATAATTTTTCCAATCTTCACGAAATTTCATCTCGCGATGACTAGAAACGATGAAGGCGCACATTAACCTTTCTCTATTTCTGAGGCCGTTTAACACGCTATTGAGAACAAGGTAAAAACCGTGCTTATGATGGTTATAATAGTCGATATACATTCCAATGTCATGCAGCAGGGCAGAGGCCGTCAAGAGTCTTCGTTCTTCTTGACCTAAGTGATGCAGTTCCTTAGTCTCATCAAACAATGCCAATGCGAGGTCCTTTACATGATAACAATGTTTTTTGTTCATGTCATAGTTGGCCAATAGATTTTCTATGCTGTGGAAAAGAACGTCAGCTATTAAGTGGTTTTGGTCAGTAATATCTAGATACTTTTTATAAAACACACCTTCTCTGAGACCATTACCGCTGATAATCAATTGTTTCGCTTCTGTATGCTCCATTAAAGACATGATCGGTACAAGCCCAGCGGTCAAGATATCTCCACGCTCTTTTTTTACACCTGGTATTCTTTTTACGTCTGCCTTGGTACCGTGGTTAATTTTCTCATAAATCGTTGAAACTTCTTGAAAAGTAATTTGGTAGTTATGGAGGCTCACCAAAGGAAAACTAATCATGTGCTTATTCACCTTTGCCAGTGTTCGAATAGCTCCTCCTAATCCTACCACTGGTAGACCTTGTACCTCTTTTAGCCAAGGAACTTTATCAAATTGTTTTTTCATAAAGCTTTCCAAGTGTTTGACAGCAGAGGACTCAATGATTTCCTTAGGTAAGAACATCTCTGTCAAAGTAACAGCGCCATAAGGAAGACTTACAGCTTTTTTTAACTTTTTATTTTCTATCCAAGCTAATTCGGTACTACCTCCTCCGATATCAATCATCAAAGCATCTGTGAATTTGATGGTATTGACTACCCCCATATAACCATAATACGCTTCTTCTTCACCAGAGATCACATCAAAAACAAAGCCGGTTTCCTTTTGAACTTTTTCTAGAAAAAGTTCTCGATTTCTAGCGATTCTTACAGCAGCAGTGGCTATAGGAAAAACTTCATCCACCTTGTGGACATCGATTAATCTCTTGAACAATTTTAAAGCATTAAGGGTTCTTTCCATAGGCAAGGCTTTTAAGGTTCTTTCCTCCCCCATCCCTTCACTGAGTCGCACCATTTCCTTGACTTGTTCAATCATTTTATAGGAGGCATCTTCATAGATTTTCATAATGATCATTCGTACAGAGTTAGACCCTAAGTCGATAATAGCAAGTTTTTTGTTCATATTTTTTCACCCTTTGTTGATAGACTAATTTTCATCCTCTCCTATACTTTTATCTGAGAGGATTGGTTGAAAAACTGGCAGAGATTTTTCTTTTAGATGCTTTTTTGCTGTTTTCAAGGCCTGTTTACAAAAGTATTTTTGAGAATGAAGCAATTTTTTTCCTCTCTTATCTATTTTTATGTATTTACCTTCAGCAGTTAACTGTTTGGCTTTAATTGTATCTAAAAGTGTAATTTTTAATATGTCGATAATTCTTTCTTTAATCTGTAGACTTTCTATAGGAAAAAGTATTTCCACTCTCCTATCTAAATTTCTAGGCATCCAGTCACAGCTGGATAGATAAAGGTTTTCTTGGCCATCGTTGTAAAAGTAAAAAATTCTACTATGTTCTAGGAATCTGCTGACAATACTAATGACAGTAATGTTTTCACTGATATCTGGAACACCAGGTTTCAAACAGCATATTCCACGTATGATTAACTCTACTTTTACACCAGCAATCGAGGCACGATAAAGGTTCTTGATAATTTCTGTATCCACTAGGGAATTCATCTTAGCAATAATTCTTGCCTGCTTTCCCTTTTGTGCATTTTCAATTTCAGTTTCAATAAGCTGCATAAATTTATTTCTTAAATTGAGAGGAGCTACCTCCAGCTTATATAAATCAGGGGGATCAGAATAACCTGAAAGCATGTTAAAGATGGCAGAAGCATCAGCACCAAAATGTTGATTGCAGGTAAATAAACCCATGTCTGTATAAAACCTAGCGGTGATATCGTTATAGTTTCCTGTACCTAAATGAACATACCGCTTAATCCTGTTTTCCTCCATGCGAACAATCAAAGTGATTTTGCAATGAGTTTTTAGGCCTACAAGACCATAGATGACATGGCATCCTGCCTTCTCGAGTTTTTTCGCCCACTGAATATTATTTTCCTCGTCAAAGCGAGCCTTTACCTCTAATAACACCGTCACTTGCTTACCCCTTTCAGCGGCTTCTACCAGTGCCTGAACAATGGGGGATTTGCCACTGACCCTATAGAGGGTTTGTTTGATAGCTAATACCTTTGGGTCAGTAGCAGCTTTCCTAACAAACTCTACTACTGGATCGAAGCTTTCATAGGGGTGATGCAGGAAGATATCCTTCTCATCAATAGCTTCTAAAATTTCTTCACAATCTATTAAGTCTCTTGGAACCTGGGAAACGTACTCCACGTATTTTAAATGGTCATAGCCCTCCAAGGCATATAGTTGAAGCAAGAAGGTTAAATCCAAAGGACCATTGATATAATAGACTTCCCCATTGTGGATTTCTAAAACGTTTTTTAGTATATCTACAAGTTTCTCATCTATATCCTCATCTACTTCTAACCTAATAGCCGCTCCCCATTTTCTTTTCTTCAAAGAGCGTTCAATTTCGATCAATAGGTCCTCTGCTTCCTCCTCTTCGATGGTCAGATCGGCGTTTCTAGTAATTCGATAGGGATAGGCAGAAAGAACGGTGTGGCCTAAGAACAGGTCTTCAATAAATAGTGAGATAACCTCTTCTAAAAGGATAAAATAACGATTTTCCTCAGCATCTTTAGGCAGTTCAATCATTCTAGGCAATACAGAAGGTACCTGGACGGTGGCAAAAATCACGTCATCTGGAGTTTCCTTCTCCTCCAGCAATACGGCAATATTTAAACTCTTGTTTAAAAGCAAGGGAAAGGGCCTGCTGGAATCTACTGCCATAGGGGTCAAAACTGGGTAAATAAAAGTTTTGAAGTACTCCTGTAAAAAGATTTTTTGCCCCTCCAGCAACTCTTCCTTTGTAAGAAGATAAAGGTGATTTTTTTTAAGCACCGGCATGATAGAACGATTAAAAGTATGATACTGCTGGTAGACCATTTGTTGTGTACGAAGAGAAATTTCCTTTAGCTGTTTTTTAGGAGTCAAGCCAGAGGGATCTGTTTTATGGTAATTAGCATTGACCTGGTCCTTCAAAGAAGCTACTCGAATCATAAAGAACTCGTCCAAGTTGGAGCTGGTGATGGCCAAAAACTTTAGTCTTTCCAGTAGAGGATTCTTATTATCCCGAGCTTCTTGCAAAACTCTATCGTTAAATTCCAGCCAGCTTAATTCTCTATTGATAAAATATTCGCTTTTATTTAAGTTCACTTCTTTTAACATGATATCTCCCTCTTTATGTTTAAAATAGGTGTTATGCCAAATACCTCTTGAAAGAAAGAGGATTTTGCTTCAAAAGTCCACTCCTCCAGCAAAATTTCTTCTACAGTACTGGCTTTAATGATCATCTTGTTTTCTTGCAGCTTCACTTCGATAGTCTTAATCTTTTGTTGATGACTTCGGTCTAGTGCATCAGCAATTCTGATGATAGATACTAGCTTTGCAATGACGACACGATCTTTATGGCTCAACCTATTGAAGTTCTCATGACTTATTTTAGGGGTTAAGGTGCTGTGATACTTTGCTACATTTGCTATGATTTCCAACTGCTGTTGAGAAATACCCATAATATTAGAGGCCATAATGATGTCATAAGAATGATTATAGTGTTGGTTGATATTAATAAACTTTCCAACATCATGAAGAATCGTTGCTAATTGCAACAAAAATCTTTCTTCTTCCCCTAAGCCGTGCAATCTCTTTGATCCGTCAAATAGACAAAGGGATTTATCCATCACTTCATTGGCATGATTTTCATCATAATGATATTTTTTTGCTAAGGATCGTACTAGCGTATAGATATCATGAAGAAATTCCTGTTTTCTTTGAGTAATTAGCTTTTGGTCTACTAAATCTGCCACAATACCATCCTCCAGATTTACCAAAGGCGTATAAATTTGAGGGGAGGAGGTCATATCCAAGAATACCTTTAAGAGGATAAAGGAAGGAATTAAGGTATAGGCCCCTTCCTTAGAAATCTTATAGGTGCTGGAAATTTTGTGTGTTGGTTTATGTAAAAGGCTTTGATATACCATAAGAAATTGACTTTTATCTATATAGTTATCGGGACAATCACATAGCTTCCCTAGGTCCTTCATCACATCCCCCAACACAATAAAATGTTGGATATTGGTGTTAATGTCAAAAGTTTTTAGCAAAATGTCGGCATTGCTTTTGATATAATCCTCTAGAAGTTTAGGAAAGTCTAAGGTTTTACTCTCTAACTCCGACAAAATTTCTTTTAGTCGTAGAGAACCCAGCTTTAGATTTTGACTAAAGGTTAAACTGCCCTGTTGATAGATGGAAACCTCGATATTTCCTGATCCAATATCTAAAACCATGACACCTTCAGCCCGAAGTTTTTGGTAGTTTTGTAAACTTTCACGAATTCCTTTGTAGGCGAGGAATCTCTTTACAGAACTATTGATAATTTCGATATCTAGCCCTGTTTTGGAATAAATTTGATCTAAAATATAGTCATTGTTTTCAGCCTCACGAATACCACTAGTAGCTACAGCACGATAGGTTTTTACCTTATACTCGTTCATTAATTTCTTGAAACCCCTCAAGACTTCACAAACCTCATTTGCTATTTCATAACTTACTTTTCCTTTAGAAAAAGTATCTCTTCCTAAAGCAATAGACTTGCTGGTGCGTTCTAAGGTTCTTGTCTTGCCCTCAGGGAGGACCTCTGATATCTTCATCCTTACAGCATAAGAACCGACACTGATTCCTGCTACGGTGGTTAAAGCTTGTTTCTCATCCATATAGATCTCTCCTCACTAGAAGTGGTAAAATTATTGCTATTATACCACAAAACCGCTGAAGTTCAACAACACTAAGGTAAAAATATTAACAAAATTTTTCCAGAAGTATAAGAAATGAAAATGGTATAATAAATATAAGTGTGATAGAATATATGAAGAAAAAAATCGAGGGAAAAAGATGAAAAAAGAAAAATATAACAATAAAAATGTAATAAGACCTCTAAAACAGTACTTTGAATGGGGAAGCGTCAAATGGCTTCACGAACCAGAGGAATTGGACAAGGGAAAGCTGATGGTGGGGCATATTACTTTTTTACCGAATACAGAGCAAAAAAAACATCTCCATACAGGGGATGAACAAATACTATATATTTTGTCTGGTAAGGGATTGCATTGGATTGATGGGGAAGAATACCTTTTGTCCTATGGGAGAATTTATCATATACCTCCCTACGCAGAACATCAGGTGAAAAACTTAAGTGATGAAGCCTTAGAAATGATTATAGTATACAATGCCACCAGCTTGAATTATAGGGAAATACTGCCTCCTGTAGAATTTACAAAACGTTTTGCTATGGAAAACTTAAAAAATATTATCGATTTGACGATGTTGCAAAAAATTCAAGACAAGTTTTCTGAGGCTTCTGAAATGGCCATTGTCATCAAAGATGAGAAGGGCGAAATTATTACAGAACCCAGCAATCTTTCAGCCTTTTGTAAACAACATTGCGGCTACAGCACAAATTGTCACTTGAAAAACAAGAAGGTAATGGCAGGAGACAGTGAGACCAAGGTAGCAAATTGTTGCTTAGATCTTGTTACCGTCCATACCCCAATCTTTATGGGGGATACCTATATAGGAAGTATTAGTTGCGGACCAGTATTTTTAAATGAACCCTCTAAAGAGGTAATAAAACACTTGGAAGAGGAAATACAGGGAGATCAAGAGCGGATGGAGGCTTACCTCAATCTGCGGCGAATGACAAAGGGGAGACTGCATGCTATTATCGAATCTCTTATGACCATGAGCCACTTCATTGTGGAATCTGGCATCAGCCACTTAGCGCAAAAGGAACTTCATAAAAAGACGATTCAGGTATTGGAGGAACAAAAAAAGAAAATAGAGTTAGAAAAGACACTCCAAGAGGTGAAAATGGGGGTATTACAGGCACAGCTAAGTCCTCACTTTCTTTTCAACACCTTAAGCGTCATTGGTGAATTGGCTTATATGCAAGGAGCCAAGGAGGCAGCGGAAACTACCTTTGCCCTTTCTAGTCTACTAAGAACTACTTTGAAGAAGTCAGAGGAGATGGTAACGGTAAGAGAAGAGTTAGCCTATATTCAAGATTATTTATTTATTCAAAAAAAGCGCTTCCAGCATCTTATCCAAACAAAGATAAATATGAAGGAAGCGGTTTTGGACATAGAGATTCCCTTTATGACATTGCAAATATTGGTAGAAAATACTATAGCCCACGGCGTAGAGGCTTTAGGCAAGGAAGTTACTATTATTATAGAAGGAAAAAAGGTGAGGGATCATATTTATCTTCAAGTAATAGACAATGGTTGTGGTATAAAAAAAGAAGTAATGGAGAAATTATTTGATAAAAATAGTGATGAAAAAAAAGGAACTGGTATTGGGCTGAACAATTTGAAGGAGAGGTTTTCTTATTATTACGGAGAAGACTTTCAGTTTGATGTGCAAAGCCAGCGAGGAGAAGGTACCAAGGTATTTATAAAACTACCAATAACCAATTACAAAAAGGAGTCTGAGTAATGAAGTTATTAGTTGTAGATGATGAAAAGATGATTAAAGAATATATCCGATTTGTTATTAAAGAGGAAGCATTGAATATACAAGTATCAGAGGCTTCCACTGGTAAAGAAGCTCTTGAGATGGCAAAAAAAACAAAACCCTTTGCTATTATGATGGATATTAAGATGCCAGAGGGTAATGGGTTAGAAGCAGCAAGAAAAATTGTGGAGGTATTACCCGGCATAAAGATTGTTTTTCTTTCTGCCTATGATAAGTTTGAGTATGCACAAGAAGCTTTACGATTAGGAGCTATAGATTATTTACTGAAGCCCATTGCTCCAAAAGACTTAAAGAAGCTTCTGGAAAGATTGCTGGATTTAACAGAAAAAGCCACAGAAAAACCTTTTACAATAAGTGAAGGGGAAAACTACGAAGACGAAGTGGTTGTAAAAGCAAGAGAATATATAGAAGCTCATTATCATGAGAAAGTACAGTTACAGGATGTGGCAAATTATGCTGGTTTAAGCAGCACCTATTTTTCTAAGTTTTTTAAGCAAAAAACTGGTATCAATTTTTCCAGCTATTTAAACAAGGTAAGACTTTATAAAGCCAAGGAACTTATGAAAAACCCCAATCTAAACTTAAATGAAATTTCCTATAGGGTAGGTTATGAGGACTTAAGTTATTTTAGTATAGTGTTTCAGCGATATGAAGGTATGACACCTACCAGTTATAGACGACAGCTTATGACAAAATAATAAAAAATAACAAAAAAGTAAAAGCCACCATGACAAA